>JASFUL010000015.1:0-25756 GCA_050050315.1 Gemmatimonadota bacterium | reverse complement strand
AGGCGGGGGCCTGGACGCCGGCGCCGCCGTGTTCCGGCGCAACATCTGCGCGTGCAACACCAACCCGATCGAGCTGGGCGTGGACTACCCGCTTGAGCCTGGCAACATGCGGGGTCCGACGTTCCAGGGCGTGCGGGAGCTGATCGATTCGGACCCCGACGTCTATTGGGAGCCTTCGGCGAACGAAGGGAAGGGAGGGCCGGCGCGCCCCGACGCGGAGTCGCCCACGGGCTGGACCGACGTCGGGACCGCGACGCCCCGCGTAGTGAAGCTGGCCCTCTTCGATCCCGCCGAGATCACGGGGCCCGGGATGGACTACATCAGCTTCAACAACTTCGCCCTGATGTTCCTCGAGGAGATGGGCTCCATGAGCGATCCCGTGCGGGCGCGCTTCATGTACTTCGCTGGGGGGGAGGGGCCACCCGGGGACGTCGAGGGGCCGCTCGTCCTCTACCTCAGACTCGTGGAGTAGGGTGATCCGACCGACATGATCAACTGTGCCCTCATCTCAGCGGACGACGGATTCCGGCGGCAGGTCCTGGACCTGATCCGGAAACCCGACAGTGGCGCCCGGTCCGTCCTCGAGATCCCCATGAACGCCACCGACCTTTCCCGGGAGCGGGTCGCCTACATCCTGTCGGCCGATCCGCACGTGGCGTTCATCGATCTGGGCACCTCGCTCACGGGGCTCCGGGTGCTGGACGTGCTCAGCCAGGAGGCTCCGGAGGTCGCCATGATCGCCGCGGGGCCGAGCCTTCCCGCCGACGTGCTCCTCAAGGTCATCCGCGCGGGAGCGAGCGAGTACCTCCCGCGGCCTATCACCGTCGAGGAGACCACCGAGGCGTTCCAGCGGGTGCGGCGACGGCTCGGCGGCCGGGTCCAGGATGATCCGAGCCAGCGGGGTCGGGTGACGAGCGTCTTCAGTCCGAAGGGGGGCGTTGGCGTGACGACCGTGGCCGTGAACCTCGCGGTGGGGCTGAGGCAGATGACGGAGAAGCCCACGCTGCTGGTCGACCTCGCCCCGAGCCTGGGAACGGCGGCCCTCAGCATGGGTCTGCACCCGCGCTACTCGTATCTGGACGTGATCCAGAATTTCCACCGCATCGACGAGCAGCTCTTCCGGTCGTTCCTCGAGGCTCACGCGAGCGGCGTCGAAGTTCTCGCGTCCCCGCCGCGCACCGACGACCAGAACGGGCCGTCGATGGACGAGGTGATGGGGGTGCTCCGCCTGTGTCGGCGACACTTCGGCCAGATCGTGGTGGACGCCGGTCACAGCCTCACGAGCGCGGCCGATACGGCCCTCATGGAGGCGGATCAACGGATCTTCGTCACCACGCCCGAGCTGCCGACGCTCCGGAACCTCAAGCGTGCCCTCGAGATGGTTCTCGAGCATTCGACGAACGGCAAGGCACCGCCCCGCCTCGTGCTGAACCAGTACAAGGACGGCGTGGGCGTGAGCGTCCACGACGTCGAGAGCGGCCTCGGCCTGGCCGTGGACACGGTCATCGGACGCGAGGACAGCCTCGCGACGGAGAGCATCAATCTGGGGCGCCCCGCGCTGCTCATGGGTCGCTCCAAGTTCGCTCGTTCGATCAACCAGCTCGCGGAGGAGGTCGCCGGGTCCGACAAGGTGGCGTCGAGCGAGGAAGGGCTCCTCGCGACGTTCCTGCGCCCGTTCCGCTCCTCCGCGACGAAGACCCCCAGCGGGGAGATGAACTGATGGACGGCTGGAGCTCAGCGAGATCGAACGGAGCGGAGTCGGGGGCGTCCTCGTCGGGGCAGTCCCTCGGCCTGGTCGAGATCAAGGCGAGGATCCACCGGAAGCTCCTGAGCAGACTCAACCTGGCGAATCTCGACACGGTGAGCCGGGAGGAGGCGACGCAGGCGATCCGGCAGGCCATCCAGGAGCTCCTCCAGGGCGAGCGCGAGCAGGTGGCGCTGAACCTGCACGAGCGGGAGCGACTCCAGCTCGAGATCCTGGACGAGATCTTCGGGCTCGGACCGCTCGAGCCGCTGATGAAGGACCCGGAGATCTCGGACATCCTGGTCAACACCCACGACGACGTCTGGATCGAGAAGGACGGCCGGCTGGAGCGGACCGAGATCCGCTTCAAGGACGACCGGCACCTGCTGCAGGTGATCGACCGGATCGTCTCGGGCGTCGGACGCAGGATCGACGACTCGTCGCCCATGGTGGACGCGCGGCTCCCCGACAACTCGCGCGTCAACGCCATCATCCCGCCCCTGGCCGTCGACGGCCCCCACCTCTCGATCCGGCGCTTCAAGACGGACGTCCTCTCCGACGAGGACCTGATGGCCAAGAACACCCTCACGCCGGGCATGCTCCGGGTCCTTTCCGCCATCGTGAAGGCGCGCCTGAACGTTCTCATCTCGGGGGGGACCGGCGCGGGGAAGACGACTCTGTTGAACGTCCTCTCCTCCCACATCCCCACGGACGAGCGCATCGTGACGGTCGAGGACTCGGCCGAGCTCCAGCTTCGTCAGCCCCACGTCGTCCGGCTCGAGACCCGGCCGCCCAACATCGAGGGGAAGGGAGAGGTCACCGCCCGCGCTCTCGTGATCAACGCCCTCCGCATGCGCCCGGACCGCATCATCGTCGGCGAGGTCCGTGGCTCGGAGGCGGTCGACATGCTCCAGGCCATGAACACGGGGCACGACGGTTCGCTGACCACGCTGCACGCCAACTCACCGAGGGACGCCCTCAACCGACTGTCCACCATGGTGGCCATGGCCAACCTGAACCTGCCCGAGAAGGCGGTCCGCCAGCAGATCGCCAACGGGATCCAGGTAGTGCTCCAGGTGAGCCGGCTTCCGGACGGGAATCGGAAGCTCATGTCCGTCTCGGAGGTGGTGGGCATGGAGGGTGACGTGATCACGATGCAGGAGCTGTTCGTCTTCGAGCGCCAGGGGATCGGCGAGGACGGCCGGGTGCTGGGTCGTTTCCGCCCGACGGGCATCCGACCCAAGTTCTCGGAACTCCTGCACGCGAGGGGCGTGGACCTGCCCAGCTCGATCTTCCTGGACGTGTCCGGGGAGCCCGCGGACGCCGGCGGCGGTGCGGCTCGGGGAGGCTGGTGATGGACATCAACCCCACCGCCGGTCTGACCGCCGTCCTCGTGTTCTGCGCCGTCGTGTTCGGCACACTCACCCTGGCGCTCGTGTGGGAGGTCCTGCGGGACTGGTTCCGGCGCCGGGAGGTGGCGAAGCGGCTCCAGCCGATCATGGCCGGAGAGGGCGCGCCGGTCGAGGGCCCCGAAGGAGATCTCCTCCGCCAGTTCGACGGCTCGAGAGGCCTGCTCGGGGCCCTCGCGGAGGGCGTTCCGGGGATGGCCGTCGCCACCAACCTGCTCCGGGAGGCACGCGTCGAGTGGAAGCCCGAGACCCTGCTCCTGGTATCGGTGGGGCTCGCGTTCGGGCTGGGCGCGGCGGTGTTGCTGGTGTCGGGCGCCCTCCTGATCGCCGTTCCCGCGGCCGCCCTCGGCGCGGCCGTGCCGTATCTCTACCTGCGCCACAGGCGGAATCGACGGCTCGTCCAGTTCGAGGAGGAGTTTCCCGAGGCCATCGACCTCCTCACCCGGGCCATCCGCGCGGGGCATCCCCTGGCCTCGGGCATGCAGATGGTGGGGGACGAGGGACCCCCGATCGTGGCCGAGGAATTCCGCCAGAGCTTCGAGGAGCAGCGCTTCGGCCTCCCCTTCTCCGAGGCCCTGCTGGGACTGGTCGACCGCGTGAACCTGGTGGACACGAGGATCTTCGCCATCGCGGTGCTCATCCAGCGGGAGGTGGGCGGCAACCTGGCCGAGATCCTGGACAACCTGGCCGAGACGATCCGCGGGCGCTTCTACATCCGGAGGCAGCTCAGGATCTATACCGCCCAGGGACGGATCACCGGGTACGCCCTGGCCGCCATCCCGGTCGCGGTGGGACTCGTGATCTATCTCCTGCAGCCGGAGCACATCGGGCTCCTGTTCACCACCACGATCGGACGGTTCATGGTGGCCATGGCCCTCGTGCTGCAGCTGATCGGGGTGCTGTGGATCCGTAAGATCATCGACATCGAGATCTGAGGGAGGGCGAGCCGTGATCTTCCTGATCGTCGCCAGCACCGCCCTGAGCGTGGGGCTCTTCGTCGCCCTGCTCCTGCGGGCCGTCCCCGCCCGCTCGAGAGCCGTGCGCGCCCGCATGGACGAGCTGGGGCTCGACGGCATGTTCTCCGCCGACGCCGCGGCGCGGCGCACCCGTCGGCAGAGCAAACTGCGGGACGTGCTCCGCTACCTGGGCGAGCAGATGGAGACGCGGGGCAACGACTGGAGCCGGCTCCGCCGCCGCCTGATCCACGCGGGGTACCGGGATCCGAAGGCGATTCCCATGTTCCTTGGCATCCGCTACGGCGGGACGGCCCTGCTGGCCTTCTACGGGCTGCTCCTCGGGATGGCGGCGGACCTCTCGAGCGGCTTCGCCCTCTCCGTCTCGGTCTTCGCGGCCTTCAGCGGCTTCTTCCTGCCGCAGTTCATGGTCAGCGTCCGGATCACGCGGCGACAGCAGGAGCTCCAGAAGGCGCTGCCGGACGCCCTGGACCTGCTGGTGATCTGCGTCGAAGCGGGTCTCGGTCTGAACCAGGCGCTCCTGCGGGTCGCGGAGGAGATCCGGCACGTCAGCCACCTGATGACGAAGGAGCTGGCGCTGACGAACCTGGAGATTCGTGCCGGGACCCCCCGCGACCAGGCCCTCATGAACCTGGCCGAGCGGACGGGACTTCCCGACATCCGCTCCCTCGCCACGATGCTCATCCAGACGGAGCGCTTCGGTACGTCCATCGCCCGCTCGCTCCGGGTCCACGCGGGGACCATGCGCACCAAGCGGCGGCAGAGGGCGGAGGAGGCGGCCGCGAAGACGACGATCAAGATGGTCTTCCCGCTCGCCTTCTGCATCTTCCCGGCGCTCTTCGTGGTGGTGCTCGGCCCGGCCCTCATCAGCATGATGCAGTCCTTCAGCCGGCTGAACTGACGTGAACGACCGCATGAGGATCTTCAACCGGACGCGTGGTACGCTGCTGGGGAGCCGGATCGAGCTCGCCGACGGCTGGTGGGGCCGTCTGCGCGGGTACCTCGGTCGCAGCCGCCCCCGCATGGGCGAGGGCATCCTTCTGGTCCCCTGCAACGCCGTCCACACGTTCGGCATGAGGTTCGATCTCGACGTGATCTTCCTGGACGAGACGGGAGGCGTGCTCGAGGTGGTCCAGGAGCTGGCGCCCTGGAGCCGGTCTCCCCGCGTGCCGGGGGCGCGCTACGTGCTGGAGGTCCCGGCGGGCACGGTGGGAGCCACGGGGACCGCCGTGGGGGACACGTGCTCCTGGGCTCCGTCCTCGAACGGCTCGGCCGTCCGGGTCAAGGGGGTCGCGTGACCAGCGTCGAGGGCCTCGTCGAGTCCGGGGTGACGGGAGCGGAGCAGGCCGCGCCCCCGATTCCGGAGTCGATCCAGGAGACGGGGCTGACCGAAGACCAGATCGCCAACCTCCTGCTCAAGGCCCTCTATCAGCGGGGCGCGCTCTCGGGCCACGGGCTGGCGGACGTCGTCGCGCTCCCGTACCCGCTGATCGACGACCTGCTTCTCACCGCCCAGCAGCGTCACTTCGTCGAGGTGCCCCAGGCGGTCGGACACGGGCGCGAGGGGTACACCTATGCACTGACGGACGAGGGACGCGACCGGGCGCGCGCGGCGCTCGAGTCGAGCCGGTACGTGGGGGCCGCGCCGGTGCCACTCGGGCAGTTCCGCGAATGGGTGGAGCGGCAGTCCGTGAAGGACAGCTACGTCCGACGGGAGGAGCTGGAGGGGGTGTTCAGCGACCTCGTCCTGCCTCCGGACGTGATGGACGCGCTGGGACCCGCCGTGAACTCGGGTGGGTCGATCTTCCTCCACGGCGCTCCCGGGAACGGCAAGACCGCCATCGCGGAGCGGCTGGGAAGCCTGGCCTCGTCCACCATCTACATGCCCCGGGCGCTGATCGTGCACGGGCACGTGATGGTCCTCTTCGATCCGGTGCATCACGAGCCGGTGCAGGACGGCTTGGCGACGGATCCGGGGTCGCCCCTCTTCCGGGGGGGACCCCCCTGGGACGCGCGGTTCATCAAGGTGCGGCGCCCGACCGTCTTCGTGGGAGGTGAGCTGACGATGGATCAGCTCGACCTCCAGTTCGACCCCTACTCGAAGGTCTACCAGGCCCCGTTCCAGCTGAAGGCCGCGTGCGGGGTCCTCATCGTCGACGACTTCGGCCGGCAACGCATGCGGCCGGAAGAGCTGCTGAACCGCTGGATCGTTCCCCTCGAGAAGGGCTTCGACAATCTGACGCTCCACTCGGGGATCAAGTTCCCCGTCCCGTTCGATTGCCTCCTTCTCTTCGCGACGAACCTCAACCCCCGGGATCTCGTCGACGAGGCCTTCCTCCGACGCATCCAGTTCAAGGTGGAGGTCCGGAGCCCGGATCGCGGGGCGTTCGAGGAGATCTTCCGCATGAACTGCGACGAAACGGGGATCGACTACGATCGGCGGGCGGTGGACCTCCTCTATTCGGAGTACTACGACGCCCACGGCTTCCCGCCCCGTGGCTGTCATCCCCGGGACATTCTCCACCACGTGAGGTCGCTGGCGACCTTCGAGGAGAGGGAACCCACTCTGGAGCCGTCGCTCCTACACCGCGCCGCGCGGTCGTACTTCCTGGTCATGGAGGAGGACTATCAGGTGGGGATCCCCTCGGCGACCTTGACGCACGGAGACTGAGATGCGCCCGAGCGACGAGCAGCAGGCCGACGAGAAGAGGTTGAACGAGCTGGAGCGGCGCTTCCACGCCCGCATGCGGAAGCTGGAGGGCGAGAGTCGGGCGCTGCGCGGGCGATCCCGACTGCTCGGCCTCGGTCTCCTGACCGCGCTGGCTCTCCTCGCCGTGATGTTCGTGCGACCGGATCTGGCGTCGGTGGTCCGGGACCCCGTGGAGGACGTGATCGAGGCGCGCAGGCTCGTCCTCGTCGGCCCCGACGGATCGCCCCGGGGGGAGTGGGCCGTCGACGAGTCGGGCAACGTCCGCCTCTCCATGCTGGACCGAGAGCGTCGTCCCCGGCTCACGCTGACGGTGCTGCAGGGCGGCTACCCGGGGCTCTCCCTCGCGAACGCGGCCGGTCAGCGCAAGGTGGCCCTCGGACTGCTTCCCGACGAGACCACGAGCCTGGTGTTTGCCGACCACACCGGAGTCCCACGGGCGGTCCTGGGCCTGACCGCCGGCGAGGCGGCCACCCTGGTGTTCGCCGACGCCGACGGGGTGAGCCGGATGGGTCTGGGCCTCGACGGGAGCGGCGTCGGGACGGTGATGTTCCCCGAGGACTCCCTGGTCCAGGACGACGACGTCCCGATCCCGGACCCCGGCGGCTGAGGTCGTCCGGGTGTGAAGGTGGACGCGGGCCGCTCGACTGCCCGGGAGCCCGCGGGGCGGCTCCCCGGGCTGGCCGTCGCGGCGTTCCACGTCACGCTCCTGGCCGGGGTCGCCCTCGCCTACGCCACCCTCCTCGACTCCACCGCCGGGACGGTCTCGGGGTTCGACTACTACTCCCTCCACGCGTCGGCCCGGCGGGCGGACCGGGGGTGGGATCCGTACGGCCCCGTGGTGGTCGTGTCCCCCCGGGACGATGCCGCGGCCCTGAGCGTCCGCCATCCCAACCTGAACGCCCCCGTCTTCGTCGCGGCCACGATCCCCCTGAGCCGGCTCGGTCCCGAGCGCGGGTACCGGGTCCTGATGCTGGTCACCCTAGCGCTGACCCTGGCCGCCGTCCCGTTCCTTCTGGCCACCATGCCCGCCGGCACGCCCAGGATGCGGACGACCCTGGACCTGGTCCTCGTGCTGGCGCTGTTCTTCCCCCTCTTCCTCTCCGTGCGACTGGGCCAGGTGGGGCACGCCCTGCTCCTGCCCGTGGCCTTCGGATGGTGGGGTCTCCGGACGGGGCGGGACCGGGCGGCCGGGGCCGCCCTCGGCGTCGCCTTCGCGCTCAAGGTGTTCTTCGGGCTGTTTCTCGTGATGCTGCTGCTCCGGCGCCGGGGGAGGGCCGCGGCGAGCATGGTGGTCACGGCCCTGGCCACGTCGGCCCTGGGGTGCGCCGTCCTCGGGTGGAGGAGCCTCGTCGACTACGCCCGTGCCCTCGGCTCGGTGGACTGGTTCACCCAGCCCTGGAACGCCTCGCTCCTGGGCTTCCTCGGCCGGGTCACCTCCGTCGGCCAGACGTCGTCGTGGCCGTACCTCACGCTGGCCGGGGCCCTCGCCTGGGGGACCGCGGTGGGCCTCCTCCTCTACGGGCTCTGGCGCGTCTGCGACCCGGCGGACCGAACCGTGACGCGGCGGCGTCTCGACGGCGCGTTCGGGTTCACGCTCGTCGCCATGCTCCTGATCTCGCCCCTCGGCTGGTTGTATTACCTTCCCCTGCTCGCCGTTCCCCTGGTGATCGCCCAGACGTCGGGACGGATGTTGACGAAGGGGCTGGTGGCGGCCGGCTGGCTCCTGTGCGCCGTGCCCTTCGACCAGCGGACGATCGAGGAGCTGACGCTGGGCGACGGCCTCTGGGTCCAGGGAGGGTTCGCGTGCTACGGGCTCCTGGCCGTGGCGGCGGGCATGCTGGCGCTCTCGTCCCGGAGGGCGCCGCCGCCGCGAGCGTCCGTTCCCCCGACGGAAGGGGTCGGGACTCCGCGGAGGGACGGACCCGCGGCGGTGGGGGTGGGCGGTGATGCTGGCTGAGCCGCGGAGTGGAACGGCCGGCCCCCGGCGTGCCGGACTTTCCGGAACGGCTCCGGCGGGCGGCGACCCGGTCCCCACGGACCGGGTGCTCGTGGTCTGGCTGCTGGCCGGCCTGGCCCTCCTGGCCCTCCTCACCCTGCACCCCGCGGTCGATCCCGATCTCTTCGCGCGGGTCGCGGTGGGTCGTCTGGTGGAGATGAGCGGGGGCGTCGTGAAGCAGGACCCGTTCGCCTTCACGCCGAGGCTGGACCAGTGGGTGGACCACGAGTGGCTCGCCGGCGTGGTCTTCTACCGCGTGGCCCGCTGGGGAGGGGACGCCGCCCTGCTGGCCCTCGCCCTGACGATGATGGGAACCACGGTCGGACTCCTCGTCCGGGCCCAGGAGGAGCTCGGCCGGGCCAGCGCGGCGTGGTCGCTGCTCACCCTCGTCCCGGCGGTGGGCATCTGGATCTCGGTCGTCCGCAGCCGGACCTTCACCTTCCTCTTCGTCGCGATCCTGCTCCTCGTGCTCGTGCGCTGGCACAACGGGCGGAGGGGATGGATCTGGCTGCTCCCTCCGTGCTTCGTCCTCTGGGCCAACCTCCACGGCGGCTTCGTGGCCGGGCTGGGGCTGCTGGGCGTCTCGGCGCTGGCGGTGAGCGTGCGCGAACGACGTCGCGCGTCGCCCCTGTGGCTCTGCCTGGGAGCGTGCGTCCTCGCGACCCTCGTGAACCCGTTCGGGCTCGACTACTGGACGTACATCCTCGCCGCCACGACCCGGGAGCGACCCATGATCCTGGAGTGGCAGACGATGCGGGGCTGGCAGATCGGCATCGTCGTGGTCCTCCTCCTGACCTTCGTGGGGGGGGCCTGGCGGAGCGGGGAGGGGCGGCGCCCCCCCGCCGAGGCGTGGGCCATGGCCGGCGTGTCCCTGTGGGCGGCCATCGACAGCCAGCGGCTGCTCAACTTCCTGCTCGTGGTCCTGTGCGTGTACGGGGCCGGCCCGTACCGCGCGGTGGTCGGCGGATTGGTCGGGCCGCTCTCCCAACCGTGGCGCGTGGCGCTCCGGCGGGTCTCGGCGGCCGGGGCGCTCCTGGCGATGGCGGGCCTCGCGGTGGTCTCGGGTCGGAATCTCCACCGTTTCGCGGGGACGGGCCTCAGCTACGAGGCCTTCCCGGTGGGGGCCGTCGAGTGGCTGGAGCGGCGCGGGCCCGGAGGACGCGTGCTCACGCACTTCAACCACGGGAGCTTCGCTCTGTGGCGCCTCTACCCGCGCTACCGCGTGGCCCTCGACGGACGCTACGAGGAGACGTACCCCGACGAGACCGTGGACATGGCCGCGCTGGCGCTCCAGCCCCGGCTCCCGGGGCACGACGAGGCGCTGGCCGACGTCGATCCGGATTTCATCGTCGTGCCGGAGCGGGAGTGGGCGGACGCGTTCGGCGACGGGTGGGAGGTGATCTACGAGGACAGCGCCGCGGTGCTGATCGCCCGGCCCGGCCGGGTGGGCGAGCCGGCGGCTCGACCCGTCCGTCCGATGTGGACCCCCGGGTTCTGACGCGATGATCCGGCAGCGTGCCGCCCTGCTCTCCTTCGGGGCCTCGGTGGCGTTCCTCGCCCTGGTCTACGGTCACCTGTCCTCGGCCTACGGCTGGTTCCCCGACGCCTTCCTCAGCCGGGCGCGGGAGCAGGCGGAGGCCCTGATCGCGTGGCCCGAGTTCCTCGTCCCCATCGTCTACGAGAGGTCCGGCGTGAGGGTCGTCTCGCCCGACCGGATGGAGCCGGGGCTCACCCTCGTCGCCTCGGTCTGGGGCGACCTGGACTGGACGGCGGGGTTGAAGCTGATGGACCGTCGGGGACGGGTGCTGCACACGTGGCGGGTGGACGGGGAGGAGGTCTTCGACGGCATTCCGGCGGAGCGTGACGTCCGGTTTCCGTACATCCACGGTACCTACCTCTTCCCCGACGGCGACGTCCTGGTCAACCTCGACCTCGTGGGAACGGTCCGCCTGGACGCCTGCGGGCGGGTCCTCTGGAGCCGGGCGGACGGAGGGCACCACTCCATCGCCCGGGCGGACGACGGTACCTTCTGGATTCCGACCATCCACCTCGACGCCCGGCCTTCCAGCGACGCCTTCCCCGACGGGTACCCCGGCCTCGACGGGCCGGTGTACCACGACGGCATCCACCGGATCACGGAGGACGGGGAGGTCCTGGACGAGATCAGCGTGTTCGAGGTCCTCTACGCCAACGGGCTCGAGCGGTACCTCCGCAAAGCCCCGTGGGTCGACCTCGATCCCACGCACCTGAACGACGTCGAGCCGCTCCCGGCGGCGATGGCCGCGGAGTACCCCCTCTTCTCGGCGGGCGACCTCCTCCTCTCCCTCCGGAACCTCCACATGGTGCTCGTCCTGGACCCGTCCACGGGGCGGGTGAAGTGGCACGCGCGGGATCCCTTCATCCTGCAGCACGATCCCGACTTCCTCGGCGACGGGTGGATCGGCGTCTTCGACAACAACCGGGACCGGACCCGGCGGGGCGCCATGCTCGGCGGGACCCGGATCGTCGCGGTGCGGCCCCACACCGGAGAGCGCGAGGTCCTCTTCCCCGGACCTGCGTCGGACCCGTTCTATACGGAGTTCATGGGGAAGTGGCAGCGGCTGGAAGGCGGCAACCTGCTGCTCACGGAGGCCAAGGCCGGGCGGGCCGTCGAGGTTGGGCCCCGGGGGGGGACGGTGTGGGAGTGGATCAACGAGCCGTACAACGAGTTCCAGGTGCCCGAGGTGACCGAGGCGACGCGCTACCCCCTTTCCGCCGAGGACGTGTCGACGTGGCGGTGCGCGGTGTCACCTCCTTGATCGCACGCTCTCCGGTGGGGTCCGCCCCGCCCGGCCCGGAGCCGCTCCGCGCGCTGCCGGCCTCTGGCCGCGGCATAGCTCGATCTGCTCGCGCCCGGCAGAGCAGGAGCCGGGTCACCGGTCCTCGAGCCCACCCTCCGGTGGCGAGCGGAAGCCGACGACGCGACCCGCCGCCCACCAGGCCCCCACGGCCAGCGGGACGGCGACGTACCCATCCACGGCGTAGTGCCAGCCGAGGTGGACGGATCCGACGAAGATGAGCAGGGCCCACGCGACGGCGACCGCGAACACGAGGCGGTGCACGGACCAGGCCGCCGCCGCGAAGTAGGCCGCCACGCCCACGTGCAGGCTCGGCATGGCGGCGATCCCGTCGTAGATCATGGCCCTTCGACCGTTGAAGGCCTCCCAGAGCGCGACCTGGAGTCCCCGGGCGGCCGTCTCCTGGTCCCCGAGGAAGGCGAGCAGGGGGGCGAACCGGTCGACGTCGCCGGTGAAGTAGCCGTAGTAGACGGGGCCACCGGAGCCGAGGAGGTTGGCCACGAGCCCACCGGCGACCACCCAGAGCAGGAAGAACCCGAGGAAGAAGCGGGCCCTCCACCGGAGCGGGGGCCACATGGAGACGACGAGGAGGACCGTGGCCATGACGCCGTACCACGAGACGTACACGTGGTCCAGGAATGCCGTCACGAGGGGTCTGCCGGGGAGGGCGTGCAGCCACGTCCAGGGGTCCCGGAATCCGTGGAGAGCGGCGTCGAGCCGGGCCAGGAAGGGGTCCCAGCGGTAGCCGAGCAGCGTGGGAATCCCCCGCTTCACGGCGGTGTGCACGTCGAAGAGGGGCTCGATCAACCAGATGAACAAGAACGCGCCCACCACCCTCTCGACCATGGTGGGGCTCAGCCAGAGACGCTTCAGCCGGGACCCGAGCGCCGGGAGGGAGCGGGCGTGGCGCACCATCGTCCAGTAGAAGGTCGTGACCAGGTAGGCGCCGAGGAGCAGGGCGATCATCAGCGGCCTGCCGAGGG
Organism: Gemmatimonadota bacterium; assembly: GCA_050050315.1. Taxonomy (GTDB): domain Bacteria; phylum Gemmatimonadota; class Gemmatimonadetes; order Longimicrobiales; family Gaopeijiaceae; genus JASFUL01. The sequence goes on along the minus strand of JASFUL010000015.1, from coordinate 13,103 downwards.
GGGTCGCGCCGGCCATCTCCCGCCCGGGCGTCAGCCCGAGGAGCCGGGCCGCCAGGTGATAGGCGAGGACGACGCCGACCGTGGAGCCGTACCACACCAGGAGCCGGCGCACTCCCCCGGGTGGAGGTGGGTCAGCGGCGTCGGGCTGGGATCGGGCCATCGCGGGACGGGACGGGACTGGGAGCCGCGCGGGGTCGGCGTCCGCCGGTCTCCCCGCACCCCACCTCCGCCCCGGTCCTGGCGCCGGCGCGAGGCGGTGGCTCGTGTCCGGGGCGCCCGACGGCTGGGCCAAGCTGGACCCGGCCGCGGGACGTGTCAACAAGGAGGCGGGGCGTCGCCTTAGCCGACCGAGAGCTGGAGGACGAGGGCCCAGTCTCTCGCGTCTCCGTCGGACCGGTTCTCGATCCCGTCGACCCCGCGGACCCAGCGGTACGCCGTGCCCGCCGAGAGGCTCACCGGCCCCAGCTCCGCCCCGACCCGTAGCTCGGGCTCCAGGAGGAACACGCCCGAGTGCTCCTCCGAGCGGGTGGGCCGGTGCTCGACCCGGAAGCTCCCCCCGCCGACGAGCAGCCCGGCCGTGGCCGACCACCGGCCCCGTCGCCAGAGCTCCCGGTCGAGCCGGACGCCGGCGTAGGCGATGCTGAACTCGGTCTGGCCGTAGCGGGACGGCGCGGCCGTCCCGTAGCCCGCCAGGAAGACCTCGGTGCGCCCGTCCAGCCGGAGCCCCAGCCCCGCCCCGGCCAGGCGACAACCGTCCTCGTACAGGCGGCTCCACCGGAACGCCCGGAAGCCGACCAGACGGCCCCGGTCCTCGGCTTCGGGAGCGTCGGACCGCGTCGCCGGCGACGGTGCCACCGGCGACGGGGCCACCGCGGGCGGGTCCACGGCGGACCGGGTCACCCCGGAGCGGGGCAGGACCGACTGGGCCGAAGCGGGTGCGGGCGTGACGCCCAGGAGACCCGCGACGAGCATCAGGAGGGGGAAGGGCGGGACGCGGACCGGTCCCGCGGCTTCCGGAAGGCGAGGCCCCGCACCGCTCGGACGGAGGGGACGGCTCCCTCCCACGGGGGTCGGACGGAACGGGGCCTCCCGCACCAGGTGACAGACCACGAGCTTCAGGAAGAAGAGGGGGAGGAACCAGGCCAGACCGGAGCCCGGCGGGACCGCCGAGAGCGACAGGAGCAGCAGGAGCGCGTAGGAGGCGAGAGCGAGGGGTCTCTGCAGGTAGAGGGGCGCCTTCAGCAGGAGCGTCGCCACCGCGAGGAGGAGGCCGGAGAAGAGCGCGAGGTCCTCCCACCCCATCCCGTGGAGCACGGCCGTGAAGAGGACGAGGTGGACGCCGTGCAGGGCGACGAAGCCGAGCTGCCGCCCGAAGCCGAGCTCGGACCTGTGATACCAGCGCTTGGCCGGCCCCGTGGCGTTCGTGACGATGCCGCCGGCGATGTCGAGGGCCAGGATCACGAGCACGCCCCACGCCAGGGGGGAAAGCGCTCGCAGGGCGGGCGCGGCCGCGCTGGCCGCCAGGGCGGCTCCACCGATCGCCCCGACCCCCCCGACCTGGAGGAGGAGCTCCGCCGGGGTGGCGCCCGGGCCGACGAAGCGGTCGAGGGATCCCTTCCAGCCGGACCGGGGATACGGCGGCTCCCACGCGACCGCGACGTCCGGAGGGGTCGTTCGAGTGGTGGGCCGCCGGCCGGTCTTCCCGGGCCGGCCGCCCGGGACCCCCGCCCTCGACCCATCGGCTCCGAACTCCGTCCAGGTGGCCACCACCGGCACGAGCAGGACGAGTGCGATCGCGCCGTTCAGCGCCGCGTTCTCCCACACTCCGTGGAGCAGGGAGGCCGCGGTGTCCAGGGGGAACCAGATGCCTACGGCCACGGCCAGGGCGTTCCGGGCCCAGCGCTCGCGGTGGAGGAAGGCCGTCCGGGCCACCGCGAGCCCCAGCAGGCCCAGCGCCAGGAGCGTCGATCCCTCCACGGCGTACAGCCACCGCCGGAGGGACTCGGCGCCCGGCGGCGGCGGTCCCCCGAAGAACGCGCGCGCCACCCCCGCGTTCAGCGGCGCGAGCATGGCGAGGTCGGGTGTGAGGGCCAGGACGACCCCACCCACCGTCACGGCCCCGAACGCGGCGATCAGCCACGTATCCCATCCGCCGGGTCGGAGGCTTCTCGGCCCCCTGTGCCGGACCCTCCACGACCGTTTCATCCCTCCCCCCTCCGACCCGGATCCTCGCCGGGCCGCGCCGCAGGGGCGCTCCGCTTTCCCGAAGCGCCCCCGCCGATCCCCGTCGGTTCCGGATCCGCGGTCCCGCTGGCGTCCTCTCCGGAGCCGGCACTTGCGCCATCGGACGCCCCCGCCGTATCTTTGGCTGGACGTCCAACCAAATGTCGCGCCATCGGGACTCCGGCGCAAGGGGCGCACCTCCGAGGCGCCGGGTGTCCATCGAACGGCAGCCGCGAGGAGGAGGAGAGCGTGGAGGGGAGGGAGAGCGACCGGGCCGAGCGGATCCTGGAGGCGGCGGCGTGGGTGATGGCCCGCGAAGGATACGGCGGGGCGACCGTCGCCGCGGTGGCCGAGGAGGCCGGGGTGAGTCGCGGCCTGCTACACTACTACTTCGAGAGCAAGGACCACCTCGTCGCCCGGGTGCTGCGCCGGAACGTGGGGCGCAGCAGCGAGCTGCTACGCTCCATCGCCGAAGAGGCGGAGCGCCCGGCGGCGTTCGCCCGTCGGCTGGCCGAGGAGCTCCGGGGCGTGGCCTCGGCGGAGCCCGGCCTCTTCACCGTCCTGGCCGTCGGGCTGTCCGCCTCCCGGCGGAGTCGGGTCATCGGGGACGAGCTCACGGAGCTCCACGCCCGCTTCAGCGGGGTGCTGGAGGCCGCGCTCCGGGGGTGGGTCGAGTCGGGCCTGATGCCGGGAGACCGCCCGCTCCGAGGGCTGGCGGTGTTCGTCACGGCGCTGGTGGACGGGCTCGGCCTCGACCTGGTGGCGGTGGAGGGGCTCGCCGACGAGGAGGAGGTCTGGACGGCGTTCGAGGAGGGCCTGGTGCGGATTCTGGCGTGAGATGGCCTGGTCTCCAGTGCCGATAGACGCCGGGAGCGGCCCCCGGTAGCACGTCACCTCCGTGGGCATCCCGCACGCCCCACCGCCGACCTCCTCGAGGGGGGCGCGTTGCGCGTCCCGCCCTTCCTCTTGACTTCCGACAGAAGGTCAGGGAGCTTGTTGTAGGAATCCTAGAGAAGGCGGCTCCCATGACCGATTCGTCCGGAAGCGACGTGCTGCGCGGTACGCTCGACCTCCTCGTCCTCAAGACCCTGTCGCTGGAGCCCATGCACGGTTGGGGCATCAGCCAGCGCATCCAGGAGCTCTCTCACGGGCTCCTCGACGTGAACCAGGGCTCGCTCTACCCGGCGCTCCAGCGCCTGGAGCACCGGGGCTGGATCACGAGCCGGTGGGGAAAGACCGAGAACAACCGACGGGCGAAGTACTACCGCCTCACCCCCGAGGGCTCCCGGGCGTTCGACGAGGAGGCGGCGAGCTGGCGGCGCTACTCGGACGTCGTCGACGGCATCCTGGAGGCCACGTGATCCGCCTCCTGCGAGGCCTGCGCGCGCGCCTGCGCGACGTCGTGCTGCGCCGGACGGTGGAGCGCGACATGGACGAGGAGCTCCGCTTCCACCTCGAGATGGAGACCGAGAAGAACCTCCGCGCCGGGATGGACCCGGTCGAGGCCCGGAGACGGGCGAGGGTGGCGTTCGGAGGCGTCGAGCGTCACCGGGAGACGCTACGCGAGGGGCGCCGGCTCCCGGTCGTGGAGTCCCTCTGGGAGGACGTGCGATTCGCGCTGCGATCCATCGCCCGGAACCCGGGCCTGTCGGCGGTCGCCGCCCTGACCGTCGGGCTCGGGGTCGGGGCGACGACCACCGTGTTCAGCGTGGGCAACGCGCTCCTGCTGCGGCCGCCTCCGGTTCCGGGTGGCGAGCGACTCGTGACGATCCAGGAGCGCCGCTCCGGAATGGTCTCGACGGGCCTCGAGGGGATGCGGATCCCCTGGGCCCGTTTCGAGGCGTACCGGGACGCCACCCGGGACATCTTCGAGGGGCTGGCCGCCCACCGGCTGGACGACTTCTCCCTCCGCCTGCCCGAGGAGACGCTCCACGTGGCGGGGGCCCTCACGTCGGGCGACTACTTCCAGGCGCTCGGCCTTCGGTTGCACCGGGGGCGGAGCTACGCCTCCGCCGTCGCCGCGGAGGCGGTCATCTCCCACCACCTCTGGGCTACCCGCTTCGGCGGCGACCCGGATGTCGTGGGGAGGACGGTCGGCGTGGACGGGCGCACCGTGACGATCGTGGGCGTCGCCCCACCGGGCTTCCGGGGGGTGACGATCCAGGCCGACGATCTCTGGGTCCCCATGGGCGTGCGGGAGGCCGAACCCACGAGCTGGGAGACGATGGTCGTGCCCCTGGGTCGCCTGGCATCCGGCGTCGGGACCGACCGGGCCGCCGAGGCCGTGGACGCGACGGCGCGCAGGCTGCCCCCCGGGGACGGCTCCACGGTCCGGGGCGCGACCCTGGAGCGGGAAGGCAGGATTCCGAGCGCGGTGCGCACCCCGGTGACCGGCTTCCTCGGGATCCTCCTCGGGATGGCGCTGCTGGTGCTCCTCATCGCCGCGGCCAACATCGCCGGGGCCATGATCGCGCGCTCCCTGGCGCGCCGGCGCGAAATGGCCGTGAGACAGGCCATCGGCGCGGGGAGGGGTCGCCTGGTCCGGCACCTGCTGGCCGAGAGCCTGCTGGTCTTCGCCGCCGGCGGAGGCGCCGGCGTGGGTCTGGCCTGGCTCGGCACGACCTGGCTGGCCCGGTTGCCGATGCCCCCCCAGGTGTCGGCCTCCCTCGACGTCTCCCCCGACGGCCGGGTGCTCGCGTTCGGGATCGGCCTCACCGTCCTCACCGGTCTCGTGTTCGGTCTGGTCCCGGCTCTCCGGGGGTCCCGCCCGGAGCTGGCGTCCGAGCTCCGCTCCGGCGGCGCCGGCGCGTTGGGGGGCGAGGGCCGCCTGCGGGGCGCCTTCGTCGCCGGGCAGGTGGGCCTGGCGGTCCTCCTGCTCCTGACCGCCACCCTCTTCGGCCGCTCGCTGCAGAAGGGCCTCCAGGCGGACCTCGGCTTCGATCCGGAGGGCGTGGTGGTCGCATCCGTGGACCTGGGGCTGCCCCTCGACTACGGGAGGGAGGAGGGCCGGGCGTTCTACCGGGCGCTCCTGGACCGGGTCGGGGCGCTGCCCTCCGTCGAGGCGGTGGCGCTCTCGCAATACGTCCCGATGGCGTGGGACGGGTCGGGCTTCATGGCCTCGCGGCCCGACGCGCCGGACGTCGAGGGCGTGCACGTCTCGTACTCGTCGGTGGATCCGGGATACTTCGACGCCCTGGGCGTCGAGCTCGTCGCCGGAAGGGGCTTCGTGGCCGGGGACGACGAGGGAGCGGGCCGGGTGGTGGTGATCAACGAGGTCCTCGCCCGGCGCCTCTGGCCAGGGGAGAGCCCGGTGGGCCACCGGATCGGGGGGTTCGGCGACGCGGATCTCGAGGTCGTCGGCGTGGTCCGGACCGGACGCTACTCCTTCGTTACCGAGGAGCCGACCCCGTTCGTCTTCTTTCCCCTCGCCCAGATCTACCGGCACGCCATGGGCGTGTTGGCGCGCGCCCCCGGGGCCGAGGCCGCCACGCTGCGGGGACTCCGGGAGGTGGTGCGATCCCTCGATCCGGACGTCGCCCTCCAGGCGCCCGCGACCCTGGACCGGATGATCGAGTCGGGTCTGATGCCCCAGCGCCTCGCCGCGGGGCTGATCGGCGCGTTCGGTCTCGTGGGCCTGGCGTTGGCCGCCATGGGCATCTACGGGGTGCTGGCGTACCACGTGGCGCGTCGGACCCGGGAGCTGGCCGTGCGGCGGGCGCTGGGGGCCCGGGGCCGGGACGTCGTCGGGGCCGTCGTGGGTCGGGGAGGCCTCCTGGCGGCGGCGGGCTGCGCCGCGGGATGGCTCGGAGGCGCCGCACTGGCGCCCGTCATCGGGCGCTTCCTCTTCGGAATCCGGCCATTGGACCCGGTGACGTTCGTCGCGGTGCCGGCGGGCCTCCTCGCCGTGGCCCTGATCGCCTCCCTGGTTCCGGCCCTGCGGGCGGGGGCCGTGGAGCCTGCGGTCGCCCTGCGCGAGGACTGATCCGGGACCTGAAACCTTCCCGCCGGGGAGGGTCGTAGGGGCGGGCGTCCCGACGTTCGCGCCGCCCGGCTGCGGCCCCGCTCCACCTTCTCCCGGACCCATGGACCTCGCCTGGCCCAGACTCCGACAGGCGGCCCGCCGCCTGGCCCGTGCGCCCCTCTTCACCGTCGTGGCGGTCGCCACGCTCGCGGTGGGGATCGGGGCCAACACGGCGATCTTCTCGGTGGTGAACGGCGTGCTTCTGGAGCCGCTGCCCTACGAGAGCCCGGACCGCCTGGTGGACCTCTCGTTCACGGCGCCCGGCCTCGACTTCGACCAGGTCCCACAGTCGCCGGCCACCTACTTGACGTTCCGCTCGGACAGCCGTCTGCTGGAGGACATGGCCGCCTGGTCGTCGACCGCCGGCTCGGTCACCGGCCTCGACGAGCCGGAGGAGGTCCCGGCCATGAGGGTGACGGAGGCCTTCTTCTCGCTGCTCGGCGTGGAGCCCGCGGCGGGACGACTCTTCGACGCGACGGACGACGCGCCGGACGCGCCCTTCCGGGTGGTGCTCGGCTACGAGTACTGGCAGCGCACCTTCGGGGGCGACCCCGACGCGGTCGGCCGCACGCTCACCGTGGGGGGCGATCCGGCCGAGATCATCGGCGTGGCCCCCGCCGGGTTCGGCCTCCGCGGCCAGAGCCCCGACCTCTTCTGGACGGCGCGCTGGGATCCGGCCGAGGTCTTCATGGGCAACTTCTCGTACCAGGGCTTCGGGCGGCTGGCCCCCGGGGCGGACGTCGCCTCGCTGGAGAAGGAGCTGGACGCCCTCATCCCGGTGGCCACGGAGCGCTTCCCCGGGCCTCTGACGCTCGAGGCGCTGCGCGACGCGCGCGTCGCGTCGGTGGTCGTGCCCCTCAAGGACAGGGTGGTAGGCGACGTGGCCGACGTGCTCTGGATCCTCCTCGGCGGGGTCGGCCTCGTTCTGCTCATCGCGTGCGCCAACGTGGCGAACCTCTTCCTGGTCCGGGCCGAGGGACGGGCGAGGGAGGTGGCGATCCGCACGGCGCTGGGCGCGGGGTGGAAGCGGGTCGCCGGCGACTTCCTGCTGGAGAGCGTGGTGCTCGGGGTGGTGAGCGGGGCCCTCGGGGTCGCGCTGGCGTGGGGCGGGCTGGAGCTCCTCCTCTCCATGGCCCCGGGTGAGATCCCGCGCCTGGAAGAGATCGGGCTCGAACCGACGGTCCTCGTATTCGCCCTGGCGCTCTCGGTCCTGTCCGGGCTCCTCTTCGGCCTCTTCCCCCTGCTCCGCTTCGGCCGTCCCGAGCTCGTCTCGGCGCTGAAGGAGGGGAGCCGAGGGACCAGCCAGGGCCGGGAGCGGCACCGGGCCCGCAACGCGCTCGTGGCGGCCCAGGTCGCCATGGCGATGGTGCTCCTGGTGGGCTCCGGGCTCATGATCCGCAGCTTCCAGGCGCTCAGGAACGTCGATCCGGGCTTCGACGACCCGTCCACCCTGATGGCCTTCCGCGTAACGGTGCGGGGGGGGACGAGCGACGAGGCCCTGACGAAGCTCCGGCAGATCCAGGATCGCCTGGCCGCCATTCCGGGCGTGCGCTCGGCGGCCGGCGCCTCGGGGATGCCCCTGGGCGACTGGCAATCGAACGATCCGATCGTGGTCGAGGGCTTCCCGTTCGACCCGGACAAGATCCCGCCGATCCGGCGCTTCAAGTGGCTGCTGCCCGGCTACCTCGAGACCATGGGCACGCCGCTCCTGGCCGGGCGGAGCTTCACGTGGACCGAGATCGAGGACCGTGCGGACGTGGCGATCCTCAGCGAGAGGGTGGCGCGGGACTACTTCCAGAATCCGCGGGAGGCCGTGGGCAGGCGGGTAGCGCTGGCGCTGGGCGAGGAGCCGGGGGTCTGGCGAGAGGTGATCGGAGTCGCGGCCGACGTCCACGAGGACGGGGTCGACCAGGACGCTACCGCGACCGTGTACTGGCCCGCGGCGCAGACCCACTACTACGATCAGGAAGACCGCATCCAGCGGAGCATGGCGTTCGCCCTCCGCGTGGAGCCCGCGGCGATGGACGGGCTGCTGCCGGAGCTCCAGGAGGCGGTCTGGGGGGTCGACGCGTCGCTGCCCCTGGCGCGGGTCCGCACCATGGAGGAGTCGATGCGGCGCTCCCTGGCGCGGACCTCCTTCACCCTCGTCCTCCTCGGCATCGCCGCGGCCGTGGCGCTGATGCTCGGCTCGGTCGGCATCTACGGAGTGATCAGCTACGCGGTCAGCCAGCGGACGCGCGAGATCGGGGTGCGGATGGCGCTGGGCGCCGAGCGCGGGCAGGTGAGCCGGATGGTGGTGGGCCAGGGGATGGTGGTCGCGGGGATCGGCGTCGTGCTCGGGGTGGCGGCGGCCCTGGGTCTGACGCGCCTGATGGAATCCCTGCTCTTCGGCGTCGAGCCCGTGGACCCGCTGACCTTCGGCGCGGTCGCCGTGGGGCTGAGCCTGGTCGCTCTCCTCGCGAGCTGGCTGCCCGCCCGGCGGGCCGCGGGACTCGACCCGGCGCGGACGCTCCACCAGGAGTGACGGGGAGCGCCCGGCCTCCCCGCGCTTCGGGAGGCGGTCGAAGGACCTTCCCGGAGGGAGGCCGGGGCGTCCGGGGCTCTCAGCCGATGGGTCGGTCGGGGCGCAGGTGCGGGGCCAGGAAGCGCCAGATCTCGCGCCGTGACTGGACGGCGGCCGGCGTGTCGAGCCGGTTGAAGCTGTGGCCCCCCGGCTGGTCCTGGTAGATCCTGTACTCGAAGCCGGTCTTGCCCGACGCCTGCAGCGCCTGGATCAGCCGCTCCACCTCGAGCACGTTCACGTCCTCGTCGTTCGTGTTCGTGTGGATCAGGAGCGGCGTCCCGTCGTACCGGTCGGTCTGCCACGACGGCGAGCGCCGGCGGTACTCCTCCACGTCCTCGTACGCCGTCTTGCCGATGTGGTAGTCGGCCGAATAGAGGTCGCGGTAGCCCTCGGTCTTGTAGCCCATGCGTGCGATCAGGTCGCTGACCGGGACTCCCGCGTAGGCCGCCGCGTAGGCGTCGCCGTGCTCGAAGATGTTCATCAGCGCGTGGAGCCCGCCGTGGCTCCACCCCACGATCCCGACGCGGTCCCCGTCCAGGAAGTCGTACGTGTCCAGCATGAACCGCATGGCGGCGTACGTGTCCTCGACCTCCAGGCCGCCGTAGTCGATGGCCCGGTAGGTTCCGCCCCCGTACCCGGTGCTCCCGCGATACTCGGGGGCGACCACCGTATAGCCCTGCTGCAGCATCTCCCTCAGCACGTTGGTGGCGCCGGTCGAGAAGTTCGAGTGGACTCCGCCGTGGGGAAAGACGATGAGCGGCTGTTCCCGGCTGCGATCGAGGTCCTTCGGGATGAACACGTAGGCGTAGAAACGGAAGGGGTTGCCGGCCCCCTGGGCCGTGGGGTTCGGCTCGTACCGCAGCGGCGGTCCGGTCAGCCGCACCTTGTCGATGTCGGCGATGTCGCCGAGGCGGTGGAAGAACATCAGGTCGTCGACCTGGCGGGAGATCACGTCCAGCTCTTGGCTCAGCCTCTCGTTCTGGCGCTCGAGGCGCTCGATGATCTCGTCCGTCCGGTCGGGGGACTGGGCTGCGGCCGGGGGTCCGGCGACGGTTGCCAGGAGCAGGATCGCCGGAACGACGGTCGCGCGTCGGGGGAGGGATCCGGTCCGCTCGAGAGGAGACATGGCGGCTTCTCCGTTGGGGTTGCGTCCTCGGTCTCCGGCATCTTGGGATGGTGCGAGGTCGCGCGAAACCCCGTACCCGAGCGGATCGGCTTGCCCCCGCACCCGCTCCACGGGCACCTTGGGGAGTTTCCCGCCCACCCGGCTCGCCCCATCCCCCTCCGGAGGTCCCCCGTGACCGATGCAGAAGAGCGCAGGCTCGGCGACATCGTCGTCCGGATCGACCGCCTGCTGTGCGTCGGCTTCGAAGACTGCATCCAGGAGGCCGTCGAGGTGTTCGAGCTCGACGGCGACGGGGTCGCGGTCTTCCGCGAGGGGGCGGGGGGAGCGGACCGGGACCGGGTCGTCGCCGCGTGCGAGGCCTGCCCCGTCGACGCCCTCACCGCGTTCGATCTCGAAGGCCACCAGCTCGTCCCCTGAGACCCGCCATGAGACACATCCGGACGTACTCCGAGGTGGAGGATCCAGCGGGAAGCGAGGTGCTGGAGCAGGTCGTGGCACAGCGGGAGCGTCTTCACCGACGCCTCGCGGACGTGGGCGCGGTGGTCCCGGTCGCGTCCGGCAAGGGAGGGGTCGGGAAGAGCGCCGTGACGGCGAACCTCGCCGTCACGCTGGCCCGGGCGGGGCTGCGCGTGGGCGCCCTGGACGCGGACCTGAACGGCCCCTCCCTGGCCCGCATGCTGGGCGTCGTGGGGCGGCGACTCCGGGACGAGGGAGAGGGGGCCGTCCCGCCCGCCGGTGCGGAGGGCGTGCGCGTCGTGTCCATGGAGCTGCTCCAGGAGGACGAGGACGCCCCCCTCCGGTGGCGTGAGCCCGCGGGGGACACGTGGCTCTGGCAGTCGTCGCTGGAGTCGGGCGCCCTGCGGGAGTTCCTCTCCGACGTCGCGTGGGGGTCCCTGGACGTGCTTCTCGTCGACGTCCCGCCGGGCACCGACAAGATCTCGCGCCTCCTCTCGCTCGTGCCCCGACCCGGTCCCGTGATCCTCGTGACGACCCCATCCGAGATGGCCCGCTCCGTGGTCGCGCGCTCGGTCCGCCTGGTGCGCGAGGCGGACGTGGGACCCATCGGGCTGGTGGCCAACATGACCGAATGGGTGTGCCCGGACTGTGGTCGTCGCACGGCGCTCCACGACGAGGACGGGGCCGAGCGCCTGGCCAGGGAGACGGGCCTGGAGACCTGGACGCGCGTCCCCTTCGATCCCCGGCTGTCCAGGGCGACGGACCGGGGCCGGCCCCTCGCCGCGGTCGAGCCCGACGGGCCCGTCGGCCGGGCCTTCCAGGAGCTGGCCCGGCGGCTCCGGACCGCCCTGCCGGAGGGGGGCGACCCGTGAAGTTCCTGTGCGTCCAGTGCGACGAGGTCATGGCGTTCGACGAGCGCCAGATTCCCGGCGACGGAACGATGGCGGCGGTCTTCCGCTGTGGGGCGTGCGGCCGCGAGATCGCCATGCTGACCAACCCGATGGAGACCCGGCTCGTGTCGAGCATGGGGGTCAAGATCGGGGGCCGTGAGGTGCCGGAGCAGCCGATGGAGCTGGTCCGCACCAACCTCGCGGGGGGCCGGGCGGACGCCTTCGAGGAGCCCGCGCCCCCGCCTGGCTCGGAGCCGCCTCCCGTCGCCGCGGCCGGGAGCCCGCCGGTGGACGAGGCCCCGTCCGGGACCTCGGCCGGGGGCCCGGTCCGGTGGTCTCCGGACGCCCGGGAGCGGCTCCAGCGGGTTCCGCGCTTCGTCCGCGGAATGGTCAAGCGGATCTACACCGACTGGGCGCGGGAGCGGGGGATCGGAGAGCTCACGCCCGAGGTCATGGACACCGCGCGCTCGGACCTGGGGCTCGAGGGGATGTAGTGCTTCCGCCCGTCGTGGAGGCCGTCGGGCTCCACCACACCTACGGTTCCGGGCGGGTCGGGCTGGCCGGCGTGGACCTCGCCGTCGCACCGGGGGAGCGGGTGGTCCTGCTCGGGCCGAACGGGAGCGGCAAGACGACGCTTCTACGGGTCCTGGCCACCGGGCTTCGCCCCGATTCCGGCAGCCTCCGGCTCCTGGACCGGACGGTTCCGCCGGCCCGCCCCGCCCTCCGGCGCAGGATGGGCGTGCTTCCCGACCACCCCGCCCACCTGGAGCCGTTGTCCGGGGCCGAGAACGCCCACCTGTTCGCGTCGGCGGCGGGCCTGGACCGCCGGGACGCGCAGGCCCGCGTGGACGCGCTGTTCGAGCGGCTCGCGCTGGCGGAGGCGGCCGACGACCCCGTGTCGGCCTGGTCCCTGGGCATGCGCCGGAAGCTGCTGCTGGTCGAGGCGCTGGCCCACGATCCCGCGATCCTCCTCCTCGACGAGCCTTCCATGGGCCTGGACCCGCCGGCCGTCGACGTCCTGGTGGAGCTGCTCGGGGAGAGGGCGGCGGCGGGGGCGGCGACCGTGGCCGCGGTGAACGACCCCGTCGTCGCCGCCCGCATCGCGGACCGCGTGGTGATGCTCGACCGGGGGCGGGTGGTGGCCGATGCGTCCCCCGGTGCGCTCCTGGAGGAGCTGGGCGGTGGGATCCGCTGTGAGGTGGAGGTGGCCGGCCCACCCGCCGACGCGGTCCGGGTGGCGGGCGCGGTCGTCGGGGTCGACGTCCACCACTCGGCGAACGTCCTCGAGGCGCGCCTGGTCGGGGGGTCCGCGGGCCTCCCCCGGTTGGTGTCGGCGCTGGTGGAGGAGGGAGTCGAGATCCGGAGCTTCCGGGTGCGCGAGCCCGACCTCCGTGACGTGTTCCGGGCCCGCACCGGCCGCCCGCTGGGTGGGGCGGAGCGGCCGTGAGCGTCGGGTGGGAGTCCGAGTGGCGGGTCGCGCTCCGCAGACGCCGTCTGCTGGCCCTCGACGTGGGCGTGCCTCTCCTCCTGGTGGCCGCCCTCCTCGCCGGGGGCGCGCCCCCGTACCACACGGCCGCGGTGGCCGCGGTGCTGTTCACCGTGTTCGGCGTCTTCGGCTCGGCGGTTCCGCTGGTCCGGGACGGGAGCCGGGGTCTGCTTCTCCGTTGGGTGCTCGCCGGAGTGCCGCCCCGGAGCTTGCTCGCCGGGCGCCTGGCCGCCCAGTCGGCCCTGGACCTGCTCCAGCTCCTCCCCGCGGTCCTGCTCCTGACGTGGCGCGCGGGCGCGGTCGGGGTGGCCGGCGTCGTGGCGGCCCTGCTGGTCGGG
>JASFUL010000014.1:0-26117 GCA_050050315.1 Gemmatimonadota bacterium | reverse complement strand
GTATGCTATGGCCGGGGGTTTTTATGGGGGTGGGGATGGGGGGGGGGGGGGGGCTCCTGCTCTCGTTCCTCTTCGCCCGCGTCCTCGAGCGCTTCCTGTTCGGCGTGGCGGCCCTGGACCCGGTGACCTTCGTCGGCGTGCCGGCGGTGCTGCTCGCCGTCGCCGGGCTGGCGGCCTGGGTCCCGGCCCGCCGCGCGACCCGGATCGACCCCGTGCGGGCGCTCAAGGCGGACGGCTGAAGGCTCCGCGGCCGCCGGTCGGAACCCTTGGCCCGGCGACGGGATACCCGTAGCATAACTCGAAGAATCGCGACGCCGTCCCGGGTGAGGCCGGGGGCGGCGTCGCTTTCTCGTGCCGGACCGGACCGGCGCGGCGATTCCGGGACGCGCAGATCCAGGACGGGGCCATGCTGGACGAGATCAGAGAGAAGATCGAGAGCGAGATCGAGAAGCTCACCCGCGAGCTCAACGTCGAGCTGCCGGACCGCATCCAGAGGGCGGTGGAGCTGGGGGACCTGAGGGAGAACGCCGAGTACAAGTCGGCCCTGGAGCGCCAGCAGTTCGTCCAGGCCCGGATCGGCCACCTCCAGTCGCGGATGTCCGAGCTGTCCAAGATCGACGTGAACAACATGCCCTACGACCGCGTCGGCTTCGGATCCCGGGTCAAGGTGCTCGACCCGATGGAGGAGGAGAAGCACTTCACCATCGTAGCCGGCGACTTCATGGACCTGGACGCCGGCCACATCTCGATGGCCTCGCCCATCGGGCGTGGCCTCACCGGCGCCCGGAAGGGGGAGGAGGTCGAGATCCAGCTTCCGGTCGGCCCGGCCACCTTCAAGGTCCTCGACCTCGTGACGCTGCCCCAGCAGGTCGGCCTCGATCGCGAGGAACTGGAAGAGGATTGACCGAGCCCCTCCTCCGGGCCCGGGGGCTCACGCGACGCTTCCAGGAGGGCGAGAGGGTCCACACCGTCCTCGAGGACGCCGACCTCACGCTCTCGCCCGGCGCGTTCACCGTCCTCCTCGGACCCAGCGGCTCCGGCAAGTCCACGCTCCTCAACCTCGTCAGCGGGATCGACATCCCCGACGCGGGCACGGTGGAGGTTGACGGCGTGGCGCTCACCGCCCTCTCGGAGCGCGAGCGCACCCTCTTCCGACGACGCCACATCGGATTCGTCTTCCAGTTCTTCAACCTGCTCCCGACCCTCACCGTGGAGGAGAACCTCCTGCTTCCCGTGGAGCTCAAGGGGAGGGTGGCGGGCGCGGACCGGGAAAGGGCGCTGGGGCTGCTCGACCGCGTCGGCCTCGTGGACCGGGCCGGGGCGTTCCCCGACCGGCTGTCCGGCGGCGAGCAGCAGCGGGTCGCGGTGGCCCGCGCCCTGGTCCACGGTCCGCTGCTCGTGCTGGCCGACGAGCCGACGGGCAACCTGGACCCCGACACGGGTGAGCGGGTGCTGGACCTCCTGGAGGAGCTCGTCCGGGAAGCGGGGACCACGCTCCTGGCGGTGACCCACAGCCGGTCGCTTGCCGACCGGGCCGACCGCGTGCTGGCCATCGATCACGGCGCCATCGTCGAGGCCCCGTGACCCGTCTCCTCCGCCGCACCAGCGTCCGGAACATGGGGCGTCACCCTGCACAGGCGGCCCTCACCGTGCTGGGCGTGGCGCTCGGCGTCGCCGTGGTGGTGAGCATCGACCTCGCCATCCAGAGCGCCCGCCAGGCTTTCCGGGTCTCCACGGAGACGGTGGCGGGACGAGCGACGCACCACGTGGACGCGGGCGCAGGCGGCCTGGACGAGACGCTGCTGCCCCGGATCCGGATCGACGCGGGGGCCACCGCCGCGCCGGTGGTGGAGGGCTATGCCGGCTCGCCCGCGATCCCCGGACGGGCCCTCCGGGTGCTGGGGGTCGACCCGTTCTCCGAGCGCCCCTTCCGGCCCTGGCTGGCGGGAGGCGGTCCGGACGTGGACCCCGTGGAGCTGCTGACCCGGCCCCGGGCAGTCCTCCTGTCGGTGGGCACGGCGTCCGACGCGGGCGTCACTCCCGGCGACTCGCTTCCCCTCGTCGTCGACGGCCGGCGCCTCGCCGTGCCGGTGGCGGGCGTGCTCCGGCCGGTGGATGCGCTGTCGCGCCAGGGCCTGCGGGACCTGGTGGTGACCGACGTGGCCTGGGCGCAGGAGATGCTCGGCTCGGTGGGCCGCCTCAGCCGCGTCGACCTGCGGATCGGCGGAGGCGCCGACGGGGCCGCCACCCTGGAACGCATCCGGACCCTGCTGCCCGAGGGCGTCTCCCTCCGCCCGGCGGGCACCCGTACGGCCTCGATGGAGGAGATGATCGGGGCGTTCGACCTCAACCTCACGGCGCTCTCGCTGCTCGCGCTGGTCTTCGGCGGGTTCCTCATCTACAACACGCTCACCTTCTCGGTGGTGCAGCGTCGGGAGCTCCTGGGCACGGTGCGCGCCCTGGGCGTCACGCGGCGCGAGGTGCTGGGCCTCGTCCTGGGCGAGGCGGCCCTCGTGGGCCTGGTCGGCTCCGGGTTGGGCCTGGGCCTGGGCGTCGTCCTCGGACGGGAGATGGTCCGGCTGGTCACGCGCACCATCAACGACCTCTACTTCGTCGTCTCCGTGGGCGATCTGCCCCTTCCTCCGGAGGTGATGGTGAAGGGGGCGCTCCTCGGCGTGGGCGCGACGCTCGCCGCCGCTGCCCTCCCGGCGCGTGAGGCCGCCTCGGCCCCCGCCCGGGCCGCCCTCACCCGGTCGGTGGTGGAAGAACGTTGGCGACGCCTCGTGCCCCGCGCGTTCTGGAGCGGGGTGGCGCTCCTGCTCGTGGGCACCGGAGTCCTGCTGGCGGTCCGGGACCTCCGGGTCAGCTTCGGTGCGCTCTTCGCCATCATCCTCGGGATGGCCCTCCTCACGCCCGCGGCGACGGTGCTCATCATCGCCCTGGCCCGCCCCCTCGTCGGCCGGGTCGGCGGTGTGGTGGGAGCCATGGCGGCCCGGGGGGTGGTCACGACCCTGAGCCGCACGGCCCCCGCCGTGGCCTCCCTCATGGTCGCGGTCTCGGTGACGGTGGGGCTCGGGATCATGATCGCGTCGTTCCGCTCGACGCTCGGTCGCTGGCTCGACCGGACGCTGCAGGCCGACGTGTACGTCTCGCTCCCCTCGCCCGTCGCCTCGCGGGCCGAGGGCACGCTGGATCCGGCGGTGGTCGCCGCTCTCGTGGGGGACCCCCGGGTGGTCGGGAGCAGCACGTACAGGAGCCGCCGGGTGCAGACGGAGCACGGGGAGGTGCGGCTGGTGGCGCTGGACCTGGACGCCCGGGGTGAGCGCTCCTTCGACTTCCTCGAGGGCGACGCCGGGGAGATCTTCCGGGCGTTCCGGCGGCGCGGGGCTCTCCTGGTGTCCGAGCCCTTCGCGTACCGCCACGGTCTGGCCGCCGGGTCGCGGCTGGAGGTGTCCACCCCCGACGGGGCCGAGCGCTTTCCCGTGGCGGCCGTGTTCCACGACTACGGCTCCGACCAGGGCGTGATCATGATGTCCCGCCGGACCTACGACGGGCGCTGGGACGATCCGGGCGTGACGTCGCTCGGGCTCTTCCTGCGAGAGGGGACGGAGGTGGACGGGACGCTGGAGGCGCTGGAGGCTCGGGTGGCGGCGTCCGGGCGCTCGGGAGAGCCGGCGGGGCCCGGGGTGGAGCCGGTGGTGATCCTCCGCTCCAACCGGGCGCTCCGCGAGGGGTCCCTCGAGGTGTTCGACCGGACGTTCGCCATCACGGGGGTCCTGAGGGGCCTGGCGTTCGCGGTGGCCTTCATCGGCGTGCTGTCGGCCCTCATGGCGCTCCAGCTCGAGCGCGTGCGGGAGCTGGGGGTGCTCCGCGCCAACGGGATGACGCCGGGACAGGTGTGGAAGCTCGTGACCGCGCAGACGGGGCTGATGGGCGCCACGGCGGGGCTGCTGGCGCTCCCGGCGGGCCTGGCCCTGGCCGTGGTCATGATCCACGTCGTGAACAAGCGCTCGTTCGGGTGGACGCTCCGCATGGACGTGGAGCCGGGCGTCCTGCTGCAGGCCCTCGCCCTGGCCCTGGCCGGGGCGGTGCTGGCGGGCGTCTATCCCGCGTGGCGGATGGCGCGCACGCGGCCCTCCGAGGCGCTGAGGTCGGAGTGAGTCGGACCGGGGTGGCCCTCGCGGGCGTGATGACGTCGGCCGTCGTCCTGGCGGGCCTCGTGGGGGTGGGCCTCCGGCCGTGGGCGACCGCCCCGGGCGAGACGCGGATCGAGGCCGGGCTCTCGCTGCAGGAGGCCCTGGGGGCCGGCGGCACGACGGGGTACGCCCGGGCGGACACCGTGCGCGCGTTCGATTTCCCCTCCGACCACGGGCCGCATCCGGACTTCCGGAGCGAGTGGTGGTACCTGACCGGCAACCTCGAGACCCCCGGGGGTCGCCGCTTCGGGTTCCAGGCGACCTTCTTCCGCAGCGCCCTGGCGCCGCCGGGTGAGGCCGCGGAGCCGGATCCGACCTCCGGCGTCTCGCGCTGGCGCTCGCGGCAGGCCTGGATGGCCCACTTCGCGGTGACGGACGCCGCGGAGCGACACTTCTACGCGTTCGAGCGCTTCGAGCGGGAGGCCCTGGGCCTCGCGGGCGCCCGGTCGGGCCCCGGGTTGCGGGTGTGGACGGGCTCGTGGGAGCTCGCGGGGCGGGACTCGGTGTTTCCCCTCTCGGTCCGACTGGGCGCGGATTCCGTGGCCGTGGCCCTGGTGCTCGAGCCGACCCGGGGCGTCGTCCTCCAGGGCGACCGGGGGTGGAGCCGGAAGGGACCGGAGCCGGGCAACGCGTCCTACTACTACTCCATGCCGCGCCTCGCGACCGAGGGAACGGTGCGGACGCCGGCTGGGACGTTCGACGTGCGGGGGGAGAGCTGGCTCGACCGGGAGTGGAGCACGTCGGTCCTGCCCGAAGGCGTGGTCGGATGGGACTGGTTCGCCCTGAGCCTGGACGACGGCAGGGACGTGATGGTCTACCACCTGCGCTGGACCGACGGGACGCCGTCGCCGTTCTCCAGGGGCACGGTGGTCTCGGGAGACCCCGACGGGGACCTCCGGGTCGAGCCGCTGACGGCGGAGGACTACGCCCTGGAGGTGCTGGATCGGTGGGAGAGCCCGGTGGACGGAGCGCGCTACCCGGTCCGCTGGCGACTCCGGGTCCCAAGCCACGGCCTCGATCTCGAGATCCGGCCCGTGATGCGGGGCCAGGAGCTCGACCTCGCCTTCCGCTACTGGGAAGGCGCCGTCGACGTGGCGGCCTACCCGCCCGCGGAGGAGAGGGCGGACCCTGTGGCCGGTCGGGGGTATGTGGAGCTCACGGGGTACGCAGGCTCACGCCCGGAGCGCTGATCGGCCGCTTCCGGGCGGTCGCGTTCCGACGCTCGCCTTCGGCGGCCTTCCGCCGGGCGGGCGCGCACCCTCGTTGACGGGGAGTTCCAGGTGGCTGACATCCTCATCATCGACGACGACGCTTCCATCCGGGGCACGGTGCGCAAGGTGCTCGAGCGGGACGGACACGACGTTCGCGAGGCGCCGGACGGCGCCACGGGTGTTGCCGAGATCGAGCGTCGGGTCCCGGACCTGGTCATCACCGACCTGATCATGCCCGAGAAGGAGGGCATCGAGACGATCCAGGAGGTGCGGGAGAAGCTCCCCGACCTCCGGATCCTGGCCATGTCCGGCGGAGGGAGCATGGACGCGGGCGAGGCCCTCCTGGACGCCGAGCTGTTCGGAGCGGACGCCACCCTCGCGAAGCCCTTCTCGGTGGAGTCGCTCCGCTCGAAGGTGGACGAGCTTCTCCACCCCTAGGGGCTTCCGTCCCCGCGCCTCTCCAGGAGCTCCTCCACCCACAGTGCGGCGTCCCGCACCTCCCCTTCGTCGATCCAGTGACCGATGTCGTAGTCGGCGATCCGGAGATCCGCGCCGGCGCCGGCGAGTCGTCTCCGCCCCCGGTCCGCCAGCTCGAAGGGGATGGCGGGGTCTCGCCGGCCGTGGCCCCAGAAGACGGGGAGCCCGGACGCGTGGGTGGACGGGGCGATCGCCTCGGCGGCCAGGAACCCGCTGAAGACCAGGACGCCCTCCGCCCGTTCCGGGTAGCGGAGGGCGTAGGCCAGGCTCGTCGTGGCGCCCTGGGAGAAACCGCCGAGGAGGAGCGGGCCGGGCTTCCACGGGAGGAGCCCGGGGAGCCGATCCAGGAAGCGGTCCAGGGCCCGGAGGGAGCGGTCGAGCGTCTCCTCCACCATCCGATCGTCGGCCACGTACCGGTACCACGCCCACCCCGGACCGTAGCCCCAGGGGGCCGCCGGGTGGGGCGCCCGCGGCGTGATCAGTGCGCCTCCGCGCAGGCCTCCGCGGAGCGCGAGGAGGTCGCGCTCGTCGGATCCCCGTCCGTGCAGGAGGACCACGACGGGTGCGCCGTCCCCGGCCTGCTCCCGGACGTGCTTCCGCCACGTCCCGATCTCCGGCGTCTCCTCCGTGGGCCCGCCGTCCCGCCGGCTCATCCCCCTCACCCCAACTCGGCCAGCGACGCTTCGATGCCGTCCCGCCGATCCTCGAGCCAGGGCGGGAGCATGAGCGCTTCGCCCAGGGCGTCGGGTTCCTCGTCCACGGCGAAGCCCGGGGCGTCGGTGGCGATCTCGACGAGCAGGCCGTCCGGCGCCCGGAAGTAGATGGACCTGAAGTACTGCCGGTCGAGGACCGGGGTCACGTCCACGCCGTTCGAGGTGAGGTGCTCCCGCCACGCCCCCTGCTCCTCCTCGTCGGCCGCGCGGAACGCGACGTGGTGGGTCTGCCCCGCCCCGGGCCGGGCGCGATACCCCGAGCCCGGCCAGTCGAAGAGGGTGAGGGCGCTGTGCTCGGCGACCCCGGATCCGTCGTGATGGGCCCAGAACCAGTGGCGGGCGGTCGCGTCGTCCTGGTTGAACGTCTTCTTCACGAGGCGGAGTCCGAGCATCCCGGTGTAGAAGTCGTGGGCGCGCTCGATGTCGTCGGTGATGCCGGTGACGTGATGGATGCCGCGCAGGCGCATCGTCGGTGTGATCTCCGGCACCGGCTCGGGATGGATCGCCGCCGCGATGGCGTCTTCGTCCCGGCCGTCCGGGAGCCGCTCGCTCGGCGGACGGATCTCCTCCTCCCCCAGGCGGTCCTCCGGTTCGTCGACCGCGTAGCCCGGCCCGCGGGTCGCGAGCTCGAGGACCTGTCCGTCGGGGTCGCTGAAGTAGAGGCTCGTGAAGTACCCTCGGTCGATGGGGCCGTTGGAGGCCACTCCCGCGTCGCGCAGCCGCCTCTTCCAGCGCAGGAGGGCGTCGCGATCCTCCACTCCGAGGGCCAGGTGGTGGACGCCGCCGACGCCCCAGTGGCCACGGCGGGTGTGCGGCCACTCGAAGAAGGTCAGGATGGTGCCGGGACGTCCTCCCTCCGTGCCGAAGTACAGGTGGTAGGCGCCGGGGTCGTCGAAGTTGACCGTCCGCTTCACCAGATCGAGGCCGAGCAGGTCCCGGTAGAAGACGAGCGTTCGACCGGCGTCCCGGGACACCATGGTGATGTGGTGGAAGCCGGTCGTGACCAGTTTCATCGTATCGAGCTCCGTGCGTCGTGCGAGGGCTGGCGGATATCCGATCTAATTTAACCTTGAACTAATTGAATTCAAGGGGCGCTCATGTGGTTTCCCCTGGCTCTCGGCGCCGCCGCCTTCTCGGCCCTGGCCGAGACGGTCCGGAAGAGGCTCATGCGGGACATGGACCCCCTGGCGGTCGCGTTCCTCACGGCGGGCGCTTCGGCGGTCACGCTCCTTCCCGCGGCTGCGGTCGAGGGCATGGCTCTGCCCGCCGACGCCTTCTGGCTGGCGCTGCTCGTCTCGGGGGGCATCAACGCGCTGGCCGCGGTGCTGATTGCGGGGGCGTACCAGGTGAGCGACCTCTCGCTGGTCTCGCCGCTCACCGGGCTCACGCCGGTCTTCACCCTGGCCGTGGCCGCCGTGGTGATCGGGGAGGTGCCGTCGGTCGTGGGATTCGCCGGCATCGTCACGGTGGTGGTGGGCACGTACCTGCTGGCCACCGCGACCGGCGCGGGCAGGCCCACCGCACCCCTGCGCGCTCTCTGGGGCGACCGGGGTGCCCGCCGGATGCTCCTGGTGGCCTTCCTGTACGGGACGTCCTCGACGTTCGACAAGGTGGGCGTGCTGGCGTCGGCGCCGATCCTGTGGGCGTTCTCGGTCCAGGGGACCATCGCGGTCACGGTCGGTGGGCGGGTGCTGGCGACGGAGAAGGGGAGGGCGGGGCTACGGGGCCTGGGGGCGAGGTCGTGGGGGCTCGCCGGGCTGACGGGGCTGGCCACCACGATCATGGCGATCTCGCAGATGACGGCGCTCACCGTCGGCCTGGCGGCCTACGTGATCGCCGTCAAGCGCGTGAGCATCCTGCTGACGGTGCTGGCCGGAGGCCTCCTGTTCCGGGAGGACCGCCTGCGGACGCGCGTCGTCGCGGCGACGGTGATCCTCGGGGGGCTCGCGCTGCTGGCGATGGGGTGAGCGGCGCCCGGGCGGATGGGAGAGGGCTCGGCGGCTCGGCTCACCCGAGGCGGCTACGGAGCGCCTCGAGCTCGTCCTCGATGCGGGAGGGACGGAGCCCCGCCGTGGTGAACCGGAGCCAGGGGGTCCGGTTCCGGGCCAGCACGAGGGTGCCCCAGAGGGCGAGGGTGGCCGCCACGTCGTCCGGGTCGTCTTGGCCCGTCCGCACGGACCACCCCGTGGAGCCCGCCTCCCGGAAGGGAAGGGTCTCGAGCAAGGTCCGACCGGCCTGATCGGTGACCGATCCCGGGAGCATGTGGAAGGCTCGCCAGCGCTGCTTGATGTCGATGGTGAGGGTCCTCCCCCCGCGCGTCAGCGCGGCGCCCCAGTCGACCTGGCCCGCGAAGAGGAGGAGGGGCGTCCGCTCGGGGTCGGTCACCATCCCCCGCACCATCCGGAACCCCTCGATCTCCACCCACCACTCGGTCCCGTCGACCTCCAGCGTGGTGCGCTCGGAGCCCCGGACGAGCGAGCCGATCTCCACGTCGCCTTCCCGGAGCGAGAGCGCCCGGGGCCACCCGTCCCAGACGACCTGCAGGGTGGCGTCCAGGAGGCGTCCGGCGGTCCGACCGCTCACGGCGCGGTCCTCGTGTCGATCACGGATTCGACCTCCACCCGGGGGTTCGCACCTGCTAGGCCACGCTGGCCCGGAAGCGGTACGTCGCGAACGCGACCCCTCCCGCCGCCATCGCCGCCAGGACCAGCATCTGCCCCCACAGCTCCGACAGCCCGGCGCCCTTGAGGAAGATGTCGCGCACGATCTCCAGGAAGTGACGCAGGGGGTTGGCGAGCGTCAACGTCTGGAACACCTGCGGCATGGTCTCGATGGGGTACAGGAAGCCCGAGAGGATGATCGCGGGAAGGACGAAGAGGAACATGCCCAGGAAGGCCTCCTGCTGCGTGCTCGAGATGGTCGAGATGAAGAGCCCGACGCTCAGGCCCGCCACGATGAAGAGGAGGGCGCTCACCACCAGGGCGGGCACCGAGCCCCGGAGGGGGATGTGGAACCAGAGGAGCGCCACCGAGGTGACGAGAACGAGCTGGACCATCGCGATCCCGGCCACCGGGAGGGTCTTCCCCAGCATGAGCTCGCCCGGGGAGAGGGGCGAGACGAGGAGCTGCTCCAGCGTCCCGACCTCGCGCTCGCGGACCACCGCGAGGGCGGTCAGCAGCATGCACATCAGCAGGACGATCACCCCGACCACCGCCGGCACGTTGTAGACGCGGCTCTCGAGCGAGGGGTTGAACCACGCCCGCGCCCGGAGATCCACATCCGCCCGGACCGCGGCCGCGCCCGCCCCGGCCTGCATCCCGTCGTCCCCTCCCTCGGCGGCCGTCGCAACGACGGCCGTCGTCACCTCCGGCGCCATCCGGCGGGCGAAGTCCTGGACGATCCTGACGGCGTAGCCCTGGGCCACGGTGGCCGTGTTGGAGTTCGAGCCGTCGAGCAGGACCTGCACGGCGGGCGTCCGGCCCGCCCGGAGGTCCCGGGCGAAGCCGGCGGGCACGACCAGCCCCACGGCGGCCTCGCCCCGATCGAGGGCGCCGGCCAGGACCGTGGGATCGTCGGAGCGGCCTACGACGCGGAAGTAGTCCGAGGCGGTGAACGCGTCCACGAGCAGGCGGCTCTCGGGGGTGCGATCGTGATCGACCAGCCACGTGGCCGACCGGCGCACGTCCGTGTTCACGGCGTAGCCGAAGAGGACCAGCTGGAGGATCGGTGCGACGAAGATGAACCGCTTCGTGCGCGGGTCCCGGAAGAGCTGCCGGAGCTCCTTGTGCACCATCCGACGGATCCTGAGCGGGCTCATCACGACGCGATCTCCTTGCGGAACATCACGGTGGCGAGCCCGAGGCCCAGCGTCGCGAACGCCGCCATGAAGAGGGCCTGCGGCCAGAGGGCTTCCACGCCCACGCCCTTCAGGAAGATCCCCCGGGTGACCGTCACGTAATAGCGCGCGGGGACGAGGTAGGTGACCCCCTGGAGCACCCGCGGCATGCTGGCGATGTCGAAGAGGAACCCGGAGAGCAGCACGGCGGGCAGGTAGGTGGCGACCATGGCGAACTGGGTGGCGAGCACCTGGCTCTTCACGGCCGCCGAGATGAAGATCCCGAGCCCGAGGGCGCCGACCAGGAAGAGCGTCGTGAGGGCCGTCAGGAGGAGCACGCTGCCCCGGAGCGGGGTGCCGAAGAGGAGCATGCCCGCCCCGATGGTCATCGCCACGTCGAACAGACCGATCAGGAGGTAGGGAAGCAGCTTCCCGATCACCACCTCGAGGCGGGTCACCGGCGTGCTTGCGAGCTGCTCCATCGTGCCCCGCTCCCACTCCCGGGCGATGGTCAGCGCGGTGAGCATGGCCGCGATGATCGACATGATCACGGCCACGAGTCCGGGCACGATCATGTTGCGGCTCTCGAGCGTGGGGTTGTACCAGATCCGGGGCTCGACGGTGAGGGGGAGGGAGACGACGCCGCCTGGGGGTGGAGGGAGGGCGTCCCGCGCCCAGCGCCCGACGATGGCGTCGGCGTAGTTGAGGGCGATGGTGGCCGTGTTGGCGTCGCTCCCGTCGAGGAGGAGCTGGAGCTCGGCGCGGTGGCCCGCCCGGAGCTCCCGGGCGAAACCCACCGGCACGGTGAGGACTCCCGTGGCCTGGCCGCGCACCAGCCTCTCCCGGGCCTCTCCTTCGTCTTGCAGGTGCTCGGGGACGACGAAGTAGCCCGATGCGACCATCGCATCCACCAGGGCACGGCTCTCGGGGCTCCGGTCCCGGTCGACGAGCACGAGGGCGAGGTCCTCGATGTCCCACGTGATGGCGTAGCCGAAGAACACGAGGAGGAGGAGGGGGAGCGCGAAGGCCAGGATCATGCTCCGGGGGTCGCGGCGGAGCTGGATCCACTCCTTGCGGGCCATGGCGAAGAGCCTCGTGGCGCTCATGCGGGCGCGCCTCCTTCCCGGCGGACGAGCGCGACGAAGACGTCCTCCAGAGACGGCTGCACGCGCCGCATCTCCCGGACCTCCCGATGTGCCGCCTCCAGCGTCCGGCGCACCGTCCGACGACCGCCCTCCTCGTCGTCGACCATGATGTGCAGGCGCCGCCCGAACATGGCCGCCTCCCGGATCCCCTCCACCCCCTGCAGCGCCTCCACGGCTCCCGGCGCGTCGTCGGTCGTCAGCTCCAGGATGGGCACGTCCACGCTGCGGCGGAGCTCGACCGGTCCGTCCAGGGCGATGATCCGGCCCCGGTTCATGAGCGCGAGGCGGTGGCAGTACTCCGCCTCCTCCATGTAGTGGGTGCTGACGAAGACCGTCGTGCCCCCTTCCGCCATCCCGTCGATGAGGTCCCAGAAGCGGCGGCGCGCCAGCGGATCGACGCCGGAGGTCGGCTCGTCGAGGAAGAGGATCGGCGGCTCGTGGACGACCGCGCACCCCAGCGCCAGGCGCTGCTTCCAGCCGAGGGGGAGGTCGCCCGTGGCCCGGTCGGCCGCGTGCTCGAGGCCGGCCATCTCCAGGATCCAGCGGCGGCGCTGCCGGAAGCGGTCGCCCTCGACGCCGTAGAGCCCGGCGAACAGGGTGATGTTCTCGTCCACCGTCAGGTCGGGGTAGAGCGAGAAGCGCTGGCTCATGTAGCCGATGACGTGCTTGATGGCCGTCCGCTCGGCCCGCACGTCGTGCCCCGCCACGCGCCCGGTCCCGGAGGTCGGGGGCAGGAGGCCCGTGAGCATCTTGATCGTCGTGGTCTTGCCCGCTCCGTTCGGGCCGAGGAACCCGAAGATCTCGCCCTCGCGCACCCGGAAGGAGACGGAGTCGACGGCGGTGAACGTCCCGAACTTCCGGGTGAGCGCCTCGACGACGACCGGGTCAGCCATGGGTCTCCCCTCCGGTCCCGGCGCCGCCGTCCCGGTCGTCCTGTCCGTCGGGGCGCCCGCCGCCGGCTCCCCGGATCCGCTGGACCCGACGGATGAACACGTCCTCCAGGGACGGTTCGACGGCCTCGACCTCCAGCACGCCGACGCCGGCGTCGGCCAGGACGCGACGGACGTCCGCCGGCTCGGTTCCCTCTTCCAGCACGACGTGGACCTCCTCACCGAAGAGCGCCGCGCCGGTCGTGCCATCGGCTCGGCGGAGGGCGTCCCGCGCGTGGCGCGGTCGGTCGCTCCTCACCGAGAGCAGACGGCCGTCGAGCTCCGCCTGGAGCGTCGCCGGTCGGTCCAGGGCCAGCAGGCGACCGTCGTGGAGGAGCGCGACCCGGTCGCAGCGCTCGGCCTCGTCGAGATAGGAGGTGGAGACCACGACCGTCACGCCCTCCGCCACCATCTGGTGGAGGATGAGCCAGAGGTCCCGCCGGCTGATGGGATCGACACCGAAGGTCGGCTCGTCCAGCAGCAACACCCGGGGCTGGTGCACGAGGGCGCAGGAGAGTCCGAGCTTCTGCTTCATCCCGCCCGAGAGGTCACCGGCGAGGCGCGTCCGGAACTCGCCGAGGCGGCTGAAGGCGTACAGCCGTTCGAGCCGGGCGGGGCGCTCGGCCCGGGGGACCCGGAAGAGGTCGGCGTAGAAGTCCAGGTTCTCCTGGACCGTCAGGTCCTCGTACAGCCCGAAGCGCTGGGCCATGTACGCGATCCCGTGCTTCACCCCCTCGGGGTCGTCCGCCACGCTGGTGCCGGCGATCTCCGCGTCGCCCTCGGTGGGAGCGAGCACGCCCGCCAGCATCCGGAGCGTGGTGGTCTTTCCGGCTCCGTCCGGACCGACGATGCCGAAGAGCTCGCCCGACGCGACCTCGAAGGTGAGGGCGTCCACCGCCGTCACGGATCCGAACCGGCGGGTCAGCGAGCGGAGGACGACGGCGGGGTGGGAGCCGCCACTCGCCGCGGCCTCAGCCCGCATCCCCCGCTCCACTGCCCGTCGACGCCTCCAGCAGGACCACGTCCGCGGGGATCCCGGGCTTGAGCTCGAATCCGTCGTCGCCCGTGATCCGTACCTTGACCGGATACACCAGGCGGGTGCGCTCCTCGGGGGTCTGCACGTTGCGGGGCGTGAACTCGGCCTCGCTGCCGATGAAGTAGACCCGTCCCTGGTAGACTCGGTCGGGCCATGTGTCCGCTCGGATCTCCGCCTCCTGGCCGAGGTCGACCCGGCCGACGGCGTCCTCGGGCACGTAGATCCGGACCCAGCGGTCGCTCCGGTCCAGCAGCGTGAGCACGGGCGCGCCGGCCGGCACCGTCTCTCCCGGCTCCCGGTGGCGCTCCGTCACCACCCCCGCGAACGGT
The DNA here is from genome assembly GCA_050050315.1 of Gemmatimonadota bacterium. Classification (GTDB taxonomy): domain Bacteria; phylum Gemmatimonadota; class Gemmatimonadetes; order Longimicrobiales; family Gaopeijiaceae; genus JASFUL01. Next base: position 12,246 of record JASFUL010000014.1, on the reverse strand, counting down.
GCGTGGATGACGCCGTTGCGCAGCGACGCCTCGACCCGCGTGACCTGGGCCCGGGCCTGGCGGACGACCGCCTCCTGGGCCTCGACGGCCTCCACGGGCGCGCCCTCCCGCACCAGCGCCAGCGCCTCCCGGGCCTGCCGGGTCGACGCGACCGCCACCCGGAGACGGGTCTCGGCGCGGTCGAGCTCCTGACGGGCGATGGCGCCGCCCTCGAACAGGCGTCGCGCCCGCTCGCCCTCCCGGCGGGCCTCCTCCTCTTGCTCGGCCGCGGCGTCGAGGGCCGCCTCGGCGCGGGCCACCTCCTCGGTGCGACCGCCCCGCCGGAGCTCCCTGAGCCGGGCCTCTGCCGCCGCGAGCTGGGCTCGGGCCGCTTCGGCCTGGGCCCCGATCTCCTCGAGATCCAGGGAGGCGATCTCGATCCCGGCCGCCACCTCGTCGCCCTCCTGGACCGAGACGCTGGCGAGCCGCCCCGGGAGCTGGAAGCCGAGGTCCGCCGTGGTCGCCTCGACGGTGCCCGACGCTTCGAGGGGGCGCGGCCTGTCGCCTCCGTTCCGGAGCACCCACCAGAGCGCGACGGCCAGGACGGCCACCGCCGCGGGGACCCCGAACTTCAACCGGTTTCTCATTCCCGCTCCTCCGATGACGTCCCGTCTCCTCTTATCGTCTCGCCGCTCCGGATCCGGCCCCGGAGCCACGCCACTTCCAGCTCCCCGAGGGCCGCGGCCAGGGCGATGCGTGCCCGGACGCGGGCGCGACGGGCCGCGGCCAGGCCGGCCCGGGCGTCCAGCAGCCCGCTCTCGGCCCGGAGGTAGTCGCTCTGCACGCCGGCGCCCTCCCGTAGGGCCAGCGCCTCGACCCTCGTGAGCTCCTCGAACTGCTCCACCGCGTCGGTCAGCGCCGCGGCACGGGCCGTCGCCTCGTCACCCGCGGCCCGGGCCTCGTCGGCGGCGGTCCTGAGGCTTCGCTCGAGCACCCGCACCTCCTCTTCCGCCCGCCGGGCCTCCGCCCGGGCCCGGTCCGTGGCGGCGCCCCGGGCGCCGCCCGTGAACACCGCCCAGGACAGCCGCACGCCCGTGCGCCATTCGGTCGAGAAGTCCGACGAGCTGCCGCCGAACTCCTGGAATCCGCCGGTCGCCTGCACCGTGGGCATCCAGCGCGCCCGGGCTTCGTCGACCGACGCCCTCGCCGCGTCCGCCCGCTCGCGCGCCGCGACCAGCGCAGGGTGCCCCGCGACGAGGTCGTCGGGCGCTCGGGCGGAGTCCTCGTCCAGCGCTACGTCCCGGAGCCCGGCTCCATGGATCGTCGGCGCGGGAACCTCCAGGATGCGGGCCAGGTGGGATTCGGCGGCTCGGAGCGTGGCCCGGGAGCCCTCCTCGTCGGCCCGGGCGGCGCTGAGGGCGGCCTCGGCCCGGAGGAGCTCCACGCGCGCCGCCGTGCCCTCGGCCAGGAAGCGGGCCACGCGGTCCCGCTCGGCCTCCAGCGCCTCACGCTGACGGGCGTGGGCGACGCCCACTTCGCGGGCCGTCAGGACGTCCAGGTACGCGCCCGCGACGTCCGCGATGCGCTCCTGGCGGGTCCCGGCCTCGCCGGCCAGGGCCGCGCTCCGGCCCGCTCGGGCCCTGCGGATCCTCGCCCCCCGGGCCCCCCCGTCCCACGCCGTCCACTCCAGGCCGACCTGTCCCTGGACGAGCGTGTTGTCGAACTCGGGGGGCGACTGCAGGTCCAGACCGTGGAGCGGGGCCACCACCATGGGCTCCTGGAAGCGGACCAGGTCCGCCGAGGTGGCCACGCTCGGGAGGCGGTCGGCCCGGGCGGCCTCGAGGGCCGACGTCGCCGCGTCGGCCCCGGCGCCCGCCGCGGCCATGGCCGGGTCCACCGCCAGGGCCCGCTCCAGCACCGACTGGAGGGTGAGCGTGTCGGGGAGGGGAGGCGCGGGAGACGCAGGGCCGACTTGCGCTCCGGCGCTCCCGGGAGCGCCGAGCAGGAGCAGGGCGGCGGCGAGGGGCCCCAACGGTCGGCGCGGGCCCCGGGGTCGCCGCCCGCCCGGCGCGGGCGCCCGTCGTCCGTGCCGACGGCGGGGAAAGGCCGTGCCCTCCGGTCTCTCGGTCATGGCGTTTTCTCCGGGCCATGGGTCTTCCGGCGCGGGCCCGGTCGGGATCGCAGGCCCGCGACGGCGAAGTTGATGGCGTGTTCGACGATCCGCTCCCGTTCGGCGTCGTCCTCCAGCCGGACGTCGGCGATCCTGCGGGCCCACCGCTTCACCAGCGTGAGATGCAGCGGCTGGGCGATACAGCTCAGGGCCAGCAGACGGGGGTCGCCCTCGCGGATCCGACCGCCCTCCTGTCCCTCCGAGATCACGGCGGCGATCGTCGCCAGCATGGAAGGGAGCGTGCGCAGGACGGGTGGAGGAGGGTCCTTCCCGGCGGCGATCTCCTGGAGCATGAGTTGGGGGATGTCGGGGTTCTCGGCCAGGTGTCGGAAGAAGGCCCGCACCACCTCGGCGATCCGCTCCAGGGCGGGGCCGCCCGGGTCCGGGGCGTCGCCCGGACCGTCCGGGGACGACTCGGAGGCGGCCGCCCTCCGGACGCGCTCGCCCAGGGGCTCCACCGCGGTCCGCAGCACCTCCTCGTAGAGCTCCCTCTTGGAGCCGAAGTGGTACGTGACGGCCCCGAGGTTGGCCCCCGCCTCGGTCGTGATCGCGCGGATCGACGTCCCGTCGTAGCCACGCCGCGCGAACAGCGCGCGGCTCGCGGCGACGAGGGCGTCGCGGGTGGAGGTGCCGCGGTCGGGGGCGCCGGAGTCGCCGGCGCCCGGGTTACCGGGCGAGTCGTGGCCCGGGCGGCGGCTGTCGCCACGGTCGGGGGCGCCGTCGTCCTGGCGTCCCCGGGATCGATCGCGGTCCATCAGCGGTTGATTCATACGTTCGTATGATATCGGGGGTGCGAAGCCTCGTCAACCGCGTGCGGGAAACGGGGGGCCTCGAGGTCGCGACGAGACGTACGGGCCCCGGGCCCCAGCCGCGCTGCCGTCGAGACGGCGCGCCGACGGCTACGCCCGGCGCGCCACCCGGCCGACGATCTCCTCCAGCGCCCGGCGGCCTTCCACCAGCCTGGGACCGGGCCGGCCCATGTACGCCTCGGGCACGCAGAACACGTGGCCGTTCCGGACGGCGGGGACGTCGGCCCACGCGTCCTTGGCGTAGACGACGTCGGGACGGTAGTCCGCGGGGTTCACGCCGCACCACGAGAGGACGATGGCGTCCGGGGCCAGCTCGGCCACCTCCTCGTCCGGGACGGGCCGGCTCTTGACCGGCTCGTCGCCGAGAGGGTTGCGGCCGCCCGCGGCGCGGATCACGTCGGTGGTCCAGCTCAGCCGTCCCGGAGTGATGGTCGGCTTCGGCCACCACTGGACCAGGAGGCTCGGCGCGTCCTCCCCGGGCTCGGGCCGTCCCGACAGCTCCGAGCGCATGCGACGGGCCAGCGCCTCGCCCCGGTCCGGCACGCCGAGCAGGTCCGCGATCCGCCGGACGTCCCGGTAGACGTCCTCGACGCAGGTCGGTTCCGGCGCGAGGTGCGGCAGCCCGGCCTCCGCCAGCCCCTCCACGACCCGCTCGTGGCCTGGGACCGTCAGCGTCGCGAGCACGAGGTCGGGCTCGAGGGCCGAGACGGCGTCGATGTCGATCTCGAGGTCGGGCCCCAGCCTGGGAAGGGACGCGACGACGTCGGCAGGAAAGTCCGAGTGGTCGTCGACGCCGACCAGCATCTCCGAGCAGCCGAGGGCGCAGACGATCTCGGTGTTGGAGCAGGCCAGGGAGACGACGCGCACGGGATCCACCCGGTTCGGGGAGCGGGAGTGGGTCGGTGACGGATGGTACACGTCGCACCCCGACGGCGTGCCGGCGCGGAGGCCCGGGTCCGGCGCGATCCGGAGCGGGGGCCACCGCGGTCCGGAACGTGCAGTGGGGAACGCCCGCGGTGGCGGAGGGTGGTCCAGAGCGGTGTCGGCCGGAACCGCCGAGGACCGGAATCCCGGCACGACGAAGACGGTCCTACGGGGAGCCCCCGGCGCACCGACGAAGCGGCGGGCCACGGGACACGGAACGGACGGGAGCGGCGCGTGCGGAGAGTCGGAGCGGGACTCTGCTGGGTTGGCCTGACGATGGCCGCCGGGTGTGGCTTCTTCCAGGGCGAGTCGGCTCCCCCGCCGTCGGCGGCGCGGATCGCTCGGGAGGTCCCTTCGGGTCCTTCGGACGAGCGGAGCTCGCCGGCCCCCGGCGGAGCACCGGCCGACAGCGTCCCGAGGGCGTCCGAGGAATCTGGCCCGTCGGAGGCGGCCGGTCCGGCGGAGGGCCAGGCGGAGGGGGCAATCTCCTCGCCGCCCGAGGCGCAGAAGGAGCCGGCGGCCGGGCCGCCGGTGGAGCCCGGGCGGGCGGCCGCGACGCCCGCGTCTCCCGTGGAGCCCACGGTGGAGGCCCGGGACCGTCCGGCCGGGCGCCGCGCCGCATCTCCCCGGACCCCGGTTCCGGTGTTGCCCGGGGCGATCCTGCCCCGTGAGCGGATCGTGGCGTTCTACGGGCACGCCAACTCGCCGAACATGGGGATCCTCGGCGAGCTGCCGCCCGACCGGATGCTGGCCCGCCTCGACCGGGAGGTGCGGCGCTGGAGGGAGGCCGATCCGTCGACGCCCGTGCGCCCGGCGCTGCACCTGATCACCACCATGGCCACGGGCGATCCGGGCCCGGACGGGCACTACCGCCTGCGAATGCCCGCCTCCCTGATCGATCGGGTCCTCGGATGGGCCCAGCGCCGCGACGCCCTGCTGTTCCTCGACATCCAGCCGGGCCGGGCCGACGTGGCGAACGAGCTGCCCCGGCTGGAGCGCTGGCTGACCCGTCCGGACGTCCACCTGGCCCTCGACCCGGAGTGGCGCATGCCGGAGGACGGGGTACCGGGGAAGATGATCGGCTCGATGACCGCCGCGGAGGTCAACCAGGCGGTGGAGTTCCTGGCCGCCCTCGTGGAGGAGCACGACCTGCCGCCGAAGATCCTGGTCGTGCACCGCTTCACCGAGAACATGCTCCCCGACCCGGAGCGGATCGAGACCGACCCGAGGGTCCAGGTCGTGGTGAACATGGACGGCTGGGGGCCGCCGGCCCAGAAGCTGAACACCTACCGGGAGATCGTCGCGCCCGAGGTCTACCAGTGGGCCGGTTTCAAGCTGTTCTTCAAGAACGACCGGTGGGACGGCTCGCGGCTCCTCACGCCCGAGGAGCTGCTGGCTCTGAGCCCGGTGCCCCTGTACATCCAGTACCAGTAGCGGATTTCGCTCCAACCCCGCCTCGCCGGGACCGATCGCCCCATCTCCGGGCCGCGAGCCCATCGCCCGGACGGCCGCGAGGCTCGCTTTCGGCGCGAATGAGGGCGGGCCTCGGGCCCCCGGGGAGCCGTGTGTGGCGGCCGCCTACACGGCGGCCGACTCGAAGGCGGCGAGCATGACCCCCTCCGCCGGAGGCGCCAGCACCTCGAAGTCCTGGGGGAACCCGGTGGCCCGGATCCGCCGGTCGGCCGCTTCCAGGTCGTAGGAGGTGTGACGCAGATCGACGTCGGGGCCGAGGAGGAGCCAGCCGGCCCCTGGCTCGCCGAAGGGCATCCCCACGCTGCCGGCGTTCACGACGCGGACGTCGCCGACCGCACGATCGAACGGCATGTGCGTGTGCCCGCACACCACCACCGTGGCGTCGACGCCCGCGAGCACGGGCGCCACGCGGTCCTCCGGCGTCTCTTTCGTGAAGATCTCGTTGTCGTCCCGGGGGGTGGCGTGGCAGAACAGCACCTTTCCCAGACCCGGGATCTCGACGCGGTGCGTCCGGGCCCACTCCGTGAGCCGATGCAGGTTCTCGGGCGACAGCTCGCCCAGGGTCCAGCGCATCACCTCGTGGAAGGCCTCCGGGACCCGTGCCGGCATCTCGCCGCCGGCCAGCGCGAGGACGTCGTTCTCGCCGTTGCCCCGGATGAAGCGGGTCGGGACCGGCAGGCTCGACAGGATCGAGAGGCACTCCAGCGGCATGGGGCCGGGAACGACGTCGCCGCCCACGACGATCTCGTCCACGCCGGCGTCGGAGATCTCCTCCAGGACGGCCTCGAGGGCCGGCAGGTTCCCGTGGATGTCGTAGAGCGCCGCGATACGCATGACGTCTCCCCTTCGAGGTCCGTCTTCCCCCCGGGGCTCCGGCTACCGCCTCAGACCACTCCGTACGACATCATCGCCTCGGCCACCTTCTTGAACCCGCCGAGGTTCGCGCCGTCGACGTAGTTCACGATCTCGCCGTCGCCCCCGTTCTCGACGCAGCGGGTGTGGATGTCGCGCATGATCCTCTGGAGGCGCTCGTCGACCTCCTCCCGGGTCCAGCTCAGGCGCATGGCGTTCTGGCTCTGCTCCAGCCCGCTCACCGCCACGCCGCCCGCGTTCGCCGCCTTCCCCGGGGCGTGTAGCACCCCCTGGTCGCCGAAGAGGTGCACGGCCTCCAGCGTCGTGGGCATGTTGGCCCCCTCGCACACGGCGGTCACTCCGTTGGCAATCAGGGATCGAGCGTCGTCGCCGTCGAGCTCGTTCTGCGTCGCGCACGGCATGGCGACGTGGCACTTCACGCCCCAGGGGCGCTTCCCGGCGTGGTAGTCGATACCGTCGAACCGGTCGGCCGCCTCGGAGATCCGACCCCGGCGGACTTCCTTCAGCTCCTGGATGAACTCCAGCTGCTCGGCGGTCAGGCCCCCGTCGATCTCCACGGACCCCCCCGAGTCGCTGAGCGTCACGACCCGGGCGCCCTTTTCCAGCGCCTTCTCCGCGGCGTAGAGGGCCACGTTGCCCGACCCGCTGATGGCCACCCTCATCCCCTCGATCTCCTTCCCGTGGTGCTCGAGCATGCGTTCGCAGAAGTAGACGCACCCGTACCCGGTGGCCTCGGTGCGGACCGCGCTGCCGCCGAACGACTGGCCCTTTCCGGTGAGCACCCCGGACCAGCGATTCTCGAGCCTCATGTACTGGCCGAACATGTAGTTGATCTCGCGACCGCCGACTCCGATGTCGCCGGCGGGGACGTCCACGTCCTCACCGATGTGGCGGTGGAGCTCCGTCATCAGGCTCTGGCAGAACCGCATGATCTCGCGGTCGCTCTTGCCCTTGGGGTTGAAGTTGGAGCCGCCCTTGGCGCCGCCCATCGGCAGACCGGTGAGGCTGTTCTTGAAGATCTGCTCGAAGCCGAGGAACTTCAGCACGCTCTGGGTCACCGACGGGTGGAAGCGCAGTCCTCCCTTGTACGGGCCGAGCACGTGGTTGAACTGGACCCGCCACGCCCGGTTGGCGCGGATCTGCCCGTCGTCGGTCTCCCACGTCACGCGGAAGATGACGATGCGGTCCGGCTCGGTGGCGCGCTCCAGGATCTGGGCCTGGCGGAGGTCGTCGTGGTCCAGCACCCACGGCATCACGGAGGACGCGAACTCCTCGACCGCCTGGTGGAACTCGGGCTCGTGCGGATTCCTCCTCTTGAGGCCGCTCATGAAGTTCTGGAGTTCCTGCTGGACGGTCTCGGACACGGTCGGCTCCCGGGGTTGGGGATGGGGATGCGGACGGCGGGCGGGTGCTGAAGTCCGAGCCCATGTCTAACGTTCCGGCGGCGCTCACGCCAGGACCGGAACGGCACCCGGGGACGGGTCCGGGGTTCAGGAACCCCGAGCCGGGAAGTGCAATCCGACCGAGGGAAGCGCGATGGTCCAGACACCTTCCACCATGCAGCCGCTGGGTACCCAGGCACCCGACTTCTCGCTCCCCGAGCCCGCCACGGGCGAGCGCAGGAAGCGGGACGACTTCGCCGACGCCGACGCGCTCCTCGTGGTCTTCATGTGCAACCACTGTCCCTACGTCATCCACATCCGGGAGGCGCTGCGGGACTTCGCCGAGGAGTACCGGCCGAAGGGGCTGGCAGTGGTGGGCATCAACGCCAACGACCCCTCGACGCACCCGGGAGACTCGCCGGAGGCCATGAAGCGGGAGGTCCGGGAGGTCGGGTACACCTTCCCCTACCTGTTCGACGAGACCCAGGACGTCGCGAAGGCGTACGGCGCGGCGTGCACGCCGGACTTCTTCCTGTACGACGGCGACCGTAGGCTCGTCTACCGGGGCCAGTTCGACGGGAGTCGGCCCTCGAACGGCGTACCCGTCACGGGCGAGGACCTCCGGGCCGCCGCCGACACGGTGCTGGCGGGCGGAAAGCCCGACCCGGAGGCCCAGAAGGCGTCCGCGGGGTGCAACATCAAGTGGAGGGACGGGAACGCGCCGGAGTGGTTCGGCTGAGTCGGTCGTCCTTCCGAGACCGGGCTCAGACCGTGACCACGTCCTTCGTGATCCGCTCCCCCATGGCGCTCCAGACGTAGTACCATCGCCCCCTGAGGCGACGCGCCTCTCCCGGGGACCCACCTCACCGGGCCGCAGACCTTGAAGACCGGGCACCCGCGACGCCGACCGGCGACGCGGGCGAGTCCTCGCCCCGGCGACACGCCCTCGGTCCCTCCTGCACGGGGTTCGTCCCAACGAGGCCGGGAAGCCACTTCCCACAACCCCCGTTGATGGGTAAGCATCCCCTCCCGCCGCGCGGCCCACCGGGCCCGGTCCCGAGGCGCCGTCGACGGCCCGAAACCCATTCCCCGGCAGTGACCTGGAGGGACCCACATGGATCGTCGGATACTGAAAACGCTCGTCGCCGCTGCGTGGCTTACGCCCCTGGTCTCGGCATGTGACGGGGCTCCCACCGCCCCTACCGAACCGCTCCAGGTGTCGGTCGACGCCGTCGTCGGCTCCGGCCTTCCCCTCTACGGCGTCGGTGGGTACGAGCGGGCGGTACCCCGGCCGTGCCCGGATCCAGGGACACGGAACCTGGACTTCTGGACGGGCGGCTGGAACCTGGAGCGGGACGGGGCGGTCGTGGCCACGAGCGTGATAACCAAGGAATTGGACGGGTGCGTGGTCATGGAGGACTACATCAACAACGGTGGGGTGCAGGCCCGCAGCCTCAGCGTGTACGACGCGGCGACCGACCGCTGGCACCAGGCGTACCAGGACAACCTCCTCGGCAACTACCGGCTCGAAGGAACCGCGGGAGGAGGTGTGGCGCAGCTGTCCGGGACCCAGCAGATCTACCACTTCGGCCTCGGCACCATCGTCGAGCGCAACGCCACGTCCACGTGGACGGACAACGGCGACGGGACGGTCCGCCAGGTGATTCGCGGAACCTTCGACGGCGGGCCGGAAGAGATCCTGTTCGATGGTCTCTACCGCCCGGCGACCGGGCTGGACCGTGCGACCCCGGCCTTCTTCCCCTTCTGCCAGGTGGTCCTCCCGGGATTCCGGGAGCTGGACTTCTGGCTCGGGACCTGGGCCGTGACGGTGGAGTCCGGTCCCACCATCGGCTCCGCGCGCGTCCAGTCCGACCTCAACGGCTGTCTCCTGCAGCACGACTTCGAGGGCGTGAACGGATACCGGAGCCGGAGCTTCCTGTTCTGGGATTTCGCGGAGGACCGCTGGTTCCGGACGATGGCGGACAACACCGGCGCCTATGTGCAGCTCTCCGGGGGTCTCCAGGGGCCGGCCATGGTGCTCACGGGAATCGACGAGGGGCCGGACGGTCGGGATCTCCACGTGCGCAACACGCTGACCCCCACCGACGAGGGCGTCACGGAGACGTGGGAGATCTCCCGCGACGGTGGGGCGACGTGGAACCTGGCGGTGCGGCTGCTCCACGGAGCGATGTAGGCACCCGACCGACGGGCCCCGGACGGACCCGCCGCCGGGCGCGCGTAGCGGCGATCGGCGGCGGGTCCTCCTTCAACCGGACCCCAGGAGGCGGTCCCGGAAGGAGGGACTCATCCTGAGGACCTGGCCCCCACGCAACTCGACGTCCCACGATCCGTGACCGTCGGATCGCACCTCGACCACCCGGTCGAGGTTGACCAGATGAGAGCGGTGGATGCGTCGGAAGTGCGTGGGATCGAGCCCGCCCTCGAGATCCCCGAAGGTCATGCGGACCAGGTGGATCCCCTCGTTCGTGTGCAGCTCCACGTAATTCCCGGCCGCCCGCGCCCAATGCAGCGCGTCGGCCCGGACGAGCCGGATCCGTGACCCTGCACGCGCGATGAAGCGGGTGATGCGTCCGTCCGGTCCGACCAGGGCGTCGTTCAAGCGCTCTGCCGGCGCCGGCTCCTCCCCGCCTTTCGCCCCGTCCGAGCCGGCGGCGGGTCGGCTCAGGGCCCGTCTCACCCGCTCGACGGCTTCGGCGAGTCGCTCCGACCGGACGGGCTTCGTCAGGTAGTCCGTGGCGTCGAGATCGAACGCTTCCACGGCGAACTCGGTGTGGGCCGTTACGAAGACCACGAGGGGCGCCCCCTCCATTGCCCCGACCACCTCGATCCCGGTCAGCTCCGGCATGTCGATGTCCAGGAACATCACGTCGGGCCGGAGCCGCTCGGCCAGGGTCAGGGCCTCGAACCCGTCGGCCGCCTCGCCCACCACCTCCACGTCGTCCATGGCCTCCAGATCGTGTCGTAGCAGCTCCCGCCCCATGGACTCGTCGTCCACCACGAGGGCCCGGAGCGACATCAGACCGCCGCGGGGCGGGAGGAGCGGGGTCCGGCGGCAGGCGTCGCCGCGTGTCGCTCCAGTGGGACCCTGATCTCAACGCGGGCACCGCCGGCCGCCGACGCGCCCAGGGACAAGACGGCGGCCCCGCCGTACAGCTCGTCCAGACGTGCCTGGAGATTCCGGAGCCCGACGCCCGGCTCGATCTCGCCGGGGGACGTCGGGAAGCCGGGGCCGTCATCGGAGACCACCAGAAGGAGTTCCCCGGCCGCCTCCGAGAAGCGGACCGATACGCGCAGCGCGCCGCGGCGACGCGAGAGGCCGTGCTTGACCGCGTTTTCGATCAAGGGCTGCAATACCAGCCGGGGAACCGACGCGTCGGTCAGCCGGGAGGGGACGTCCAGATCGACGCTCAGGCGGTCGCCGAACCGGGCCGTCTGGATCCCCAGGTAGCGCTCCAGCCATTCCAGCTCACGGGCAACGGGCACCACCGGCGTGTCTCCCGCGAGCGTGAGGCGGAGGAGGTCGGCGAGGTCGTCGACGACCTCGCGGAGGGCCTCGGTCCGACCACGTCGGGCGAGGGCCGAGACCGTGTTGAGGGCGTTGAAGAGAAAGTGGGGCCCCAGCTGTCCGGTCAGCGCCTCGATGCGGGCCTCCGCCAGGTGGCTCTCGAGGCGTAGCGTGGTGAGCTCGCGCTCACGGAGCCGGGCGTGGAACACGAGCGCGTGGCTCGCCCCTGCCAGCAGCACGTACTGGGTCAGGCTCGTGAACAGGAGGCTCCCGAGGTTGTTGCCGTAGAACGTGGTCCAGGCGAGGTCCCCGGGACGGTAGACCAACAGGTGGAGGGTCGTGGCAAGAGCCACGTGGACGAGCGCGAACGCGAGGGCCCCGACCCCATGCACCGTGAGGCTCCGGGCCAGGGTGTCCCGTCCCAGGGGGATCCGTTCCACGAAGAGGTAGACCGCAGGCGCCATCAGTCCGTACAGCAGCCACGGGAAGAACATCCCGGGCAGATACCGGACCGGCGTCGGCTCTCCCCCGGCCCCGGGAGTCCCGACGGTGGCGGCCTGCACCACGAGCGCCGCGCCGAGGACCAGAGGGAGGGCCGTGACCAGAGCGATCCGGGCCGCCCGCCCCGATGACGTGGCGGAATGTGCTCCGCGAATGTCGATCCGGCCTTCGTTCTCCGCCATCCGTCTTCCGATCGTTCCGGCCCTACATCCCCCCCTCGAACACCTCCATGATGCCGATGATGGTGATGTCGTCCTCGTCCACCGGGATGGGGAAGGACGCGATCTCCTCGTCCTCCGCCGCGATCTCCGGCGTGGGCTCGCCGGCGTAGCCGATGCTCGTGGGCTCGCCGCTCAGCAGCTTCGCTCTCAGTGCCTCGGCGTCGGCCGTGATGAACACCACGTACATGTCGTCCGCCTGGAGGTACTTCCGGATGGCGGCGTCCACGTCGTCCTTCGTGAGCTTCTCCAGCTCCGGCCGCAGCATCTCCAGGTAGCCGGGCTCGAGCCCGTAGAAGGCGTCGTCCATGGCGTACGCCAGCCGACGCCCGACGGTCGAGCCGTAGGTGACGCTGAAGTTGTACAGGTAGCGCCGCGCCCGTTCGACCTG
>JASFUL010000013.1:0-26481 GCA_050050315.1 Gemmatimonadota bacterium | reverse complement strand
GCCCGGCCGCAGGCGCCACGTCACGCGGGCCGAGGCCCGGAAGGCGCCGGCCGGCTCGCCCCCGGAGCCCACCTGCTGCACGCCGGGCGCCGCTTCGACCGAGACGCTCCACGCTCCGGGCTCCCACGTCCATCGCCCCAGCGCCTCGGCGATGCCGTAGAGGTCGGGGTCGAAGTACCCGTCGGAGAGATCCTTCTCGAACCCGAAGAGGCGGCCGCTGACGCCCACCGTCCACGGGTCGCCCAGCCGCCGCGTCGCCGACAGCGATCCGTTGGTCCGGCGGTTGGATGCCGTCCCGTCGAAGCGGGCGCTCCCCAGCCCTCCGGCCACCTGCCACCCCCCTCCGGGTGCCCACCGCCCCGACAGGTCGACGCGCTCCACGATCACCCCGCGCTGGGCCAGCAGCGCCGTCGCGTCGAGGGCCGCGCGCTCCAGCACCAGCGCGCCGGTCAGGGGGTAGCGCCCGGGTGTGGAGACCGACGCGTGGAGGAAGAGCCTCTCGTTGCCGGTCTCGGGCGCGTCGGCGTCCGAGTCGCTCGCCCCCACGCCTGCGCCCAGGGTCCAGCCGGGCTCGAACTGCCACGCGCCGGTGAGCCTCGCTCCCGCGGCGCGCCGGGAGAGGTCGCCCTGCTCCAGGTCGCGCTCGTACGCGTCCACCCGCAGGTCGAGGCGGGGCACCGGGTGCCACGAAGCCGCGAGGCGGGTGGTGAGCATGCGGTTGTCGTCGGAGTCGTCCTCGAGCACCAGGGACGGCGCCACCCGGGGAGCCAGGGCGGCCTCGACCCACCGACGTTGCTCCCGCACCTCGGCGTCGGACGGCGCCACCCGCTCGGCCCGTTCGAGCACCTCGAGGGCCGCCGCGTTGCGTCCCTGCCAGCGCAGGTTCTGCGCGAGGCCGGCGAGGGACGCCGCGTCGGACGGGTCGGTGTCCAGGGCGCCCTTCCACGCCTCCTCCCCCGCCACCAGGTCGCCCCCCCAGGTGAGGGCTCGGGCCCGGCCGCGCGCCGCCTCCCGGTTGCCGGGGTCGCGGCGGAGGACCTCCCCGTACTCCTCGAGAGCCTCGTCCGTCCGATCGCCGAACGCGAACAGGCGCGCCCGGCCCAGGCGCGCGTCCAGGTCTCCGGGGTCGACCGCCAGGATGCTGTCGTAGACCGCCTCCGACGCCTGGAAGCGGGATGCCCAGGTCAGCACCCTGGCCTGTCCGCGACGGACCTCGGCGTCCCGGGGCGCGAGCGAGAGAAGTCGGTCGTACGTCTCGAGGGACGCCTCGTACCGACCCGCCCACGCCTGGAACTGCGCCCGCGCCTCGAGGGCCGGACGGTACGAGGGATCGTCCTCGAGCACCTCGTCGAGCGCCGCCAGCGCCCGGTCCGACCGCCCCATCCAGGCGTACGCACGGGCCCGGTCGACCCGGGCGTCCAGGTTGTCCGGGGCGACGGTCAGCAGTCGGTCGAAGAGCCCCAGGGAGCGCTCCCACTCCTCCCGCCACGCGAGCATGAGCGCCACGCGGTGCAGCGCCCGGACGTCGTCCGGCTCCACCTCCAACCGGGCCCGGTAGAGGGTCAACGCGCGCTCGGTGTCGCCCTCCCGCCACGCCGCGTCCGCCTCCCGGGCGTCCCGGGCTTCTCCCGTGGTGGCGGGCTCCGCGGGGCCCCGCGGCTCTCCGGGCGGCGCCCCTGCCACGGTGTCTGCGGGCGGGCCCCCGGGAGCGCCGGCCGGAGCCGCCAGCAGGGCGGTGGCTTCGGCCAGCCCGTCGTCGTCGTACGGGTCGAGGGCCGCGAACGTCTCGCGCATGCGGTCGAACACCGGCCGCCGGCGGGAGCGCCAGCGGGGCTCCTCCCACCCGGGCCAGCTGAACGAGGCCACGTCCTCCCGGGCGTCGGAGCCGGTACCGGGTAGCGTGGTCCAGCGTCCGTCGGGCCCCCGGAGGCCCAGCACCATCCGGATTCCGTCGAGCTTCCGCGTTCCGAAGGGAGCGCCCTCCGAGGTGTCCGACCCGGGCGATCCCTGGAGCAGGCGCCGACCGCTCGGATCGGTGAAGTTCAGCAGCATCCAGGGGATCCGCACCTCCCAGGCGCCCGAGTCCCGGTCGCGCTCCCAGAGGCCGTCGGGCGGCGCCCCCTCCGGGAGCGCGCCCCGGTCGTACCCGGTGGCCAGCCATTCGACGGTGTCCCGCGTGAAGCGGCGGCGGTTGCTGATCACCCTCAGGGAGTCGTAACGGCCGTCGGCGTTCGGCACCGCGGCCCAGGGACGGTTGAAGCGCTGTTCCCGGCGGGCGTGGAAGAGCCCGGGCGGGGGGTCCCGGACCTCCAGCCTCCGTCCCTCGAGGGCGGCGCCGTCGGGGGCGTCGACGGGGCGGAGGCGGAAGGGGTTCTGGGACGGGTCCACCACCAGGCGCACAGCGTCGAGTTCGCCCTCGAGGACGAACTCGAGGCCCACCGGAAGCTCGCCCCCCCCGCCGGGCCAGCGGACATCTCCCCCGGAGGGGTCGACCAGGTCGAAGCCGACCCGCCAGGCGTCCGTCCCGCCCTCCCCCGGCCGGATCAGCAGCCACAGGTACGCCTCGTCCCAGTCGGCCCACAGCCCTCCCCCCCCGGGCGTGGAGTACAGCGGCTCCACGCCCTCCCACGTCTCGAGCCGCTCGGCCAACCCCTCCCCCTCGACCGCCGGTGGGGGCTCCATGGCCAGCATCCCGTAGTGCTGCTCGGCGTCGAGCCGGTTGTACCACAGCCGGTTGCGATCCGGGGGAAGCTCGAAGTCGATGACGAGCCAGTTCTTCTTGAACCACTCGTCGATCCACGCGAAGACGATCCCCCCCGCCGTGTTCGCCGCCGCCAGCTCGAGCGTGAGCCGCTGGTCCACCCGCGCCATCGCCTCCTCGGTCAGGCCCCCGTGGTGCCAGCCCTGGGGCTGGAGGTGCGCCACCCCCAGGCTCGCCGGCACCCCGTACTCGGCCACGAGCAGCGGCATGTCGTCGTGGTGCGCCTTGAGGTCGCGGAGGTACCCGAAGTAGCTGGAGGGCCCGAACGGCGACGCCGCCCTCCGGTACTCGTCCTGCAGGATCATGAAGTCCGGGTAGTACGGGTAGGCGTGGTACGACGCGAAGAGCCCCGCGCGAAAGCTCCCGGTGGGCTCGGCCAGGGACGGATCGAGCCCGATGACGTCGTTGTCGTACTCACGGGGCCGCTGGTCGACCGTCTCGCCCAGCGCCTCCCGCATGGCCACCTCCTCGTCCACCGTCGTCTCGCTGGGGTGCCGGAGGGGGTCGAGGGTCGGCCAGTTGGTGTAGGCGACCGGACGCTGCTCCCGGTAGGTCTCGGTCTCGTACGCCACGATCTCCTCCACCGCCTTGCCCAGCCACGCGTCCATGGCGTTCCCCCCCGCGACGCGGACGTACCGCCCGTCCCATCCCCGCAGGTCGGGATGGAGGGAGTCGAACGCCAGGACGCTGAACGGCTCCCACTCGCGACCGATCACGTACGCCAGCACCCGGTCCGACACGTCGGCCGTGTAGTGTCCGGAGGCGTGCCCGGGACGGGGGAGGACGTCGGCCCGGCCGTGCAGGAGGTCGACGACCCGGTGCATCTCCGTGAAGAACCGCCCCTCGAAGGCCTCGCCGAGGTAGTCGTCGTCCTCGGGAAGCTCGGTCCAGACTCCGTGGACGAGCCAGAGGGGGTGGTCGGGGTGGCGAGCGTTGTAGTCCTGGAGCGCCTGGTAGAAGTGCGGGGGGTGGATCGTGTACGTCCGCACGACGTTGGCCTCCATCTCCCCCATCTGACCGAGCCAACGGGCGTAGGTCGCCGAGTCCGGGAACTGGCTCGGGTGCCGGCCCGGGAGTGCCGCGCCCAGGTTGACCCCTTTCACGAAGAAGGGCGCCCAGCCGCCGGCGGTGCGCACTTCGAACCGGTCGCCCCGGGCCCGGGACCGATACTCGAGCGTGTCGGGGAGGAGCAGCGGAGGACGCTCGGGCGCGGGCCCGAGGACTCCGGGGATCCGGTCGAGGTATTCCCGGGCCGTGGCGTGGCCGGGCTCGAGCTCGAGCACGCGGCGGAAGCGGCCGGAGGCGTCCTCGACGTCGCCCTTCCGCCACGCCAGGAGGCCCATGCCCGTGAGCGCGTCCACGCTCGACGGGTTCCGGTCGAGGACGGCGCCGAAGCGCCGCCGGGCCGCGTCCCGGTCGTCGGCCCGCAGCGCCACGTAGCCGAGCCCCGTGAGGGCGCTCAGGTGGGACGGGCAGCGGGCGAGCGCCTCCTCGAACGCCTCCCGGGCCGCGGTCATGTCGTCCGCGCGGTACGCCTCCCAGCCCACCTCGGCCGCCGCGGCGGCCGCCTCCGGGCAGGGGGTCTGGGCCGCGGTGGGCGGGGACAGGAGGAGCCCGGCGACCAGGGCGACCAGCAGCGGTCCGACGACGTCCGAGAGCTCCTTCATCCGTTCAGCGCCACTTCCTCGCTCGGGGTCGCGGGCTTCGGGACGTCCTTCTCGACCCGCTCCTCGGGCTCGGAGGGGAGGATGAGCCGGACGGCCCGCTCGTAGGAAATGTAGTTCCAGGCCCAGTTGACCAGCACCAGCAGCCGGTTGCGGAACCCGATCAGCTTGGCCACGTGGATCGAGAGCCAGAGGATCCAGGCCGGGAAGCCCGTGAAGGTCCGCTTGCCGAAGTCGGCGACCGCCGCGTTCCGGCCGATCACGGCCAGCATGCCCGGGTCCTGGTACCGGAAGGGCCGCGGCTCCTCTCCCCGGACGTCGCGGAGGATGTTCTCGGCCGCGTGCTCCCCCTGCTGCACCGCCACGGGCGCCACCTGGGGCAGCGGGTCGTCCTCGTCCGTCAACGCCATGTCTCCGATCACCCGCACCTCCGGGTGGCCCGGGAGGCCCAGGTTCGGATCGACCCGGACCCGGCTTCCCCTCCCCGGGGACAGGCCCCACTCCTCGAGGTACGCGGGTCCCTGCACCCCCGCCGTCCAGACCACCGTCTCGGTACCGAGGGGCTCGCCGTCCTCGAAGTGGATGGCCTCCGCCGTGACCCGCGTGGCCACCGCGCCGGTGCGGACCCTCACGCGCCGGGACCGCAACCGCTCGGCGGCGTACGCGCCCAGCTCCTCCGGCATGGCCAGGAGCACGCGGTCCATCGCCTCGAGGAGGACCACCCGCACCTCCTCCGGGTCGATCGTAGGGTAGTCCTTC
Source organism: Gemmatimonadota bacterium (assembly GCA_050050315.1). Taxonomy (GTDB): domain Bacteria; phylum Gemmatimonadota; class Gemmatimonadetes; order Longimicrobiales; family Gaopeijiaceae; genus JASFUL01. The sequence goes on along the minus strand of JASFUL010000013.1, from coordinate 21,297 downwards.
AGCAGCGGGCCGTGGATGAGCTCGGCCAGCGCCCCGGCGAACTCGACGCCGGTCGGTCCCCCGCCGACGATCGCGAAGGTGAGCATCCGCCGGCGCCGGGCCTCGCGCCGCTCGTACACGGCGCTCTCGAAGCGCGAGAGGATGTGGTGCCGCAGCGGGATCGCCTGGTCCATCTCCCTCAGGAAGAACGCGTGCTCGGCGACGCCCTCGACACCGAAGTCGTTGGGCACGGAGCCGAGGGCCAGCACCAGGTGGTCGTAGGGGATGCGTTCCAGGTCGGTGATCACCGCGCGCTCCCCCAGGTCGAGGCCCCGCACGTCGGCCATGCGGAAGTGGACGTTCCGGGACGTCCGCAGGATCGAGCGTACCGGGTACGCGATGTCGGTGGGGCCCAGCTCGGCCGCGGCCACCTGGTAGAGGAGCGGGTAGAAGGTGTGGTAGTTGTTCCGGTCCAGGAGCGTCACCTCCACCGGCTCGCCCATGAGCCGGCGGGCCGCCCAGAGACCGCCGAAGCCCGCGCCGCAGACGACGACCCGGGGACGCGCGCCCTGGGAATCGCTCATACGACGTCCACTCCCGGGTCGACCCGGGCCCGCCAGGCCACCAGGCCCCCCCGGAGGTTGTGGACGCGGGGAAACCCCTCCCGCGCCAACCGCACGGCGGCGTCCCGGCTTCGCACGCCCGTTCGGCACACCATGACGAGCTCCCGCTCACGAGGGATCTCGTGCATGCGGTCCTCGAGGTCACCCAGGGGGATCAGGACCGCTCCGTGCGCCTCGAGGTTCCCGATCCGCCACTCCCACGGCTCGCGCACGTCCACCAGGAGCGGCGGGTCGTCCCCCTGGAGCATCACCGCGACCTCGGCGGCCCCCGTCTGGGGGATCCGACCGGGGGCCGACGAGGTCGGGCCGTCCGTCCCGCGGGTCGGGGCCGACCCGTCGCCCGCGGCGGCCGCCGACACGCCCGTGACCTCGATGAACCCCGGCGCCGCCTCTCCTCCCTCCGCCGCCGCGGCCGTCCCGCAGAAGAGCTCGTAGTCGATGAGCCCGTTCTGGGTGGGCTCGTCCCCGCAGACGGGGCAGGCGGGGTCGCGGCGGACCTCGACCTCCCTCCACTCCAGCCCCAGGGCGTCGAAGATCAGCAGCCGCCCGACCATGGGCCTCCCCCGGCCCAGGAGCCACTTGACCGTCTCGACCGCCTGGAGGCACCCCATCGTTCCGGGGAGCACCCCCAGCACGCCGCCCTCGGCGCAGTCCTGTACCAGGTCCGGCGGCGGCGGCTGGCGGAAGAGGCAGCGGTAGCACGGTCCGCGGTCCCCCGACCGGCCGGACCAGCCCTCCGGCGCGGCGAAGACCGAGAGCTGGCCCTCCCAGCGGAAGACGGACCCGTAGACGTTCGGCTTTCCCAGGAGGACGCACGCGTCGTTCACGAGGTAGCGCGTCGGGAAATTGTCGGTACCGTCGACGACCACGTCGTACGGCTCGAGGACCTCCAGGGCGTTCTCGCTGGTGAGCCGGGTATCGTGGCGGATCACTTCGACGCGGGGATTCACGTCGGCCAGCGTCTCGGCCGCCGAGTCGAGCTTGGAGCGCCCGACGTCGCTCGTCCCGTGGAGGATCTGACGCTGGAGGTTCGTGGCGTCCACCCGGTCGAAGTCCACGAGCCCCAGGGTCCCGACCCCCGCGGCGGCCAGGTAGAGGGCCAGCGGGGAGCCCAGCCCACCGGCCCCCACGCAGAGCACACGCCCCGCCGCGAGCCGGCGCTGTCCCTCCTCGCCCACGTCGGGGAGGGCCAGGTGACGGGCGTAGCGGATCAGCTCTTCGCGGGAGAGCTCGGGGAGCCCCCGGGTCGGGGAGCCCCGCGGCCTGGGGTCCGTGGAAGCCCTGGGTTCCGTGGCATCGCTCATGGGCGGGCGTTTCGAGGAAGCGCGGCGTGCGGAACGGCGTGATCGCCCCGGAATCGAGACTGGAGTTCTCACCCCGCGCCCGGGAGCCAGGTTCCGGAGCGGAACGGATTACGAAGATATTCGTAGACAAGAGAGAGGGAACCCGTTAGACTGAGCTACGAAGGACTTCGTAATCTGTGGGGACCGGTCCCCCACCGTCCACGAGGGATGCCATGCCCGACGAGATCCACTTCACCGACCGCGAGCTCGACCTCATGAGCGTCCTGTGGCGACGGGGGTCCGGCACGGTCGCCGAGGTGAGGGAGGCGCTCGACGAGGACGTCGGCTACACGACCGTCCTCAAGATCCTCCAGATCCTCGAGGAGAAGGGGGCGGTCCGTCACGAGACCGAGGGACGCGCCTACCGCTACCACCCCGTCGTCGAGTCCGCGGAGGCGGGAGGACCGGCCCTGCGCCGGATCGTGAACAAGATCTTCCACGGCTCGGCCGAGCTCCTGCTGGCGCGCCTGGTCTCCGACCGGCGGCTGAGCCGGGAGGAGCTGGACCGCATGCGGACCCTGCTGGACCAGGCCGAGGAGCGGGGCGTCCCGGGGCCGGAGAACGTCGGAGAGGGGGAGGAGGGATGATCGTGACGTGGATGGCCTACGCGTGCATGGTGGCGCTCCTCCTCGGAGTCGCCGCCCATGGCGTGGAGGGCGTGCTCCGGCTCGCGGGACGCTCCGGCCGGTGGCCGTGGGCCGGGGCGCTCCTCGGCTCCTGGCTCGTGCCCCTGACCGCGTGGGGACGCCGCTCGTCTGCAGCACCGCCCTCCCTCCTCGAGCTGGCCGAGAGGGCGCCCGGGAGCGCCGCTGCGACCGCGGCCGGCCCGGGCCTCCTGGAGCGGGCGCTCGACGGGGCCCTCACCGTCCCCGATCGTGCCGGTGACCTCGTGGGAGCGCTCCTGGCGCGCGTTCCCGAAGCCCTGGCGGCCGCGGGCCATGCGGAGTGGATCGACGCGGCCGGGAGGTGGGGACCGGTGCTCTGGATCGTCACGGCCGGGCTGGCCCTGACCCTGGTCGTGCTCGCGGCCGGATCGCTGCTCCGCCGGAGCCGCGCGTGGCCCGAGCGGCGCGTCCTCGGCGAGCCCGTGCGGGTATCCCCCGACTTCGGACCCGCGGTCGTCGGCGTGGTGGACCCGCGCATCGTGCTGCCTCGATGGGTGCTCCGCCTGGGACGGACCCCCCTCCGCCTGATCCTCGAGCACGAACGCGAGCACCGCCGCGCCCGGGACACGCTCGTGCTGACGCTCGGGGGACTGGCCGTGCTGGCGGCGCCGTGGAACCTGCCCCTCTGGTGGCAGCTCCGACGGCTCCGGCTGGCGGTGGAGGTGGACTGCGACCTCAGGGTCCTGCGGCGGGGCGTGCCGCCCCGGGAGTACGGAGCGTTGCTGGTAGAGATGGGAGAGCGCGTGGGACGGATCGGCCTGCCGGCCACCGCCCTCGCGGAACGGTCGTCGCTTCTCGAGAGGAGGTTGAGGATGATGACGCAGACGCGTTCGAGACGTACGGTCTGGCGCGTGGCGGGCGCCGCGGTGGTCGCCTTGGGCACGGTGGTGGTGGCGTGCGAGACGCCGGCGCCCACCGAGGTGGGGTCTCCCACCCCCGACGGCGAGGTGCCCGCGACGGTGAGCGAGCGGCCCGGGCAGGGGCGCTACGACTTCGAAGCGGTCGAGCTGCCGTCGGACCCCCTGATCGTCGTGGACGGGGTCGTGGTGGAAGAGAAGGGGCTCGCCGACCTCCAGGCGCTGCAGGTCGAGCGCATCGAGGTGGTCCATGGGCCCACGGCCGTCGAAGAGTACGGGGAGCGCGCGAGGAACGGGATCGTCCTGGTGACGACGAAGAAGGCGGGGGGAAGCACGCCGGGCCCGGCGGGATTGATCGAGGTGCGCGAGGTGCCGCCGACGGCTCCGGAGGCCACGGCCCGATTCCAGGAGCGCGGCGAGAGCACGGCCGGGATCGTGCGCCGCCTCCGAGACGCTCCGGCCGACGGACGTGCGAGGCCCCTGGTCGTCGTCGACGGGGTGGTCGTGGGGCGAGGGCTGCCCGAGCTCGACCCCGAGGACGTCGAACAGGTCGAGATCGTCAGGGGATCGGCCGCCCGGGCGAGCTGGGGCGAGCGGGGCGCCCGCGGCGTCGTGATCTTGACCACGAAGCGGGAGGACGGAGGAGGAGGGTCGGGGCGCTGAGCCCCTCGGAACGCTCGGCCCGGCCGGTCAGCTCCCTTCCAGCAGCCGGTCGGGCGTCCCCTCCGAGCCGCCACGCGCGGTCCGGAGGAACCCCTCCGCCGCCCCCATGAGCTCCGTGACGTCCTCCTCGGGGGCCCCGGTCCGGGACGCCACGTCCGCGAGCTGGACCGCCAGCGCGTAGTACTGCCAGGGGATCCCCAGCGTCGAGCGGTCGGCCCAGACGTCCCGGTCCAGCAGTCCCCGGTAGCGGTAGACCTCGTCCCAGAGGTGCATGCTCCGCTCGAGGTCGAACACCTCGCCGCCGTATACGTCCTGGCCCTGCACCGTCCCCGGCGGCAGCGGACCGTCGGGAGGCCTGAGCACCAGCTCGCTCACGAGCCCGTTGCGGACGGCCCAGCGCGCCAGCCCGAGCTCGCTCATCATGCCCGCGGAGCTGGCGAAGTAGACCGGCCGCTCCGCGACCGAGTCCAGGATGATCCTCAGGGTGATCCGCTGGGAGCGGCTCAGGTACATCCCCTCCGGGAACGTGACCGCCAGCCCCGGGAAGGTCGCGGTCATGTCCTGGTCGAGCCGTCCGCCCGTCACGCGGTCCATGACATCCGGTTCCAGGTCGATGACGGGCCCGGCCGGAAGGGCGGCCGACCCGTCGAAGTAGGGGTCCACCCCGGTCGGATAGGCGAAGGAGCGCTGCCGCTCCGGAGCGCTCAGGCGCTGGAGCTGCCGCGGATACCACGTCGTGTGGAGGTACTGCCCGACGACGACCGTCACGTCGGGCCGGATGCCTTCCACCTCCTGCAGATACCAGAGCGGGAACGTGTCGTTGTCGCCGTTCGTGAAGAGCACCGCGTAGGGCTCGACGCTCATCAGGAGATCGTACGCCCAGTCCCGGGCGACCCGGTCTCCGGCCCGGCTCGCCCAGGGACCGTTGAGCGCGAGGGGAACGAGGGCGACCGCCATCACCGGGGCCGTCCAGCCCCATCGCCCGCCCCCCCGGACCACCGAGGTCGCCACCGCCCACGACCACGTGAGCCCGATCCCGGCGAGAGCTCCCCAGAGGGCGAAGCCCCCGATGAAGAAGTAGTCCCGCTCGCGCACCTCGTGGAGCTGCCGGTCGGTGATTCCCGGATACAGCGAGTAGCCGTAGCGGAAGTTCAGGTAATAGACGAGGCCCACACTGAGCGTCGCCGTCAGGACGCCGAGGTAGAGGGCGGCCGGCGGGTCCCCCCGGGCCGCCGCCCACAGGCCCGCGAGACCGAGGCCCAGGAAGAGGAGGGTGAAGGGCAGCCGGGTCGCGCCCCGATCACCGAACGACCCCGAGCCCCCGAAGAGGGCGGCCACGTCGGCGGGACGCTCGTCCGCCGAGGCGCCCCGTGCCCACTGCCAGTCGAAGTACTGGAACCAGTTGACCATCTGCGGACCGAAGGGGGCCTGGCGATCGGTGATCGGCGGCTTCTGGTACTGCTCGCGCCTGAGGGATGCGGCCAGGGCGGGACAGCCCGATCGACCCATGGTGTAGATCGCGGCGGCGGCCCCCGGGGCGCTCTCGCACACGGGCTCGGCCTCGTTGATGACGGGGTCGAGAGCCGCCCGGACGGGCAGGAAGAAGTTGAAGGACAGGCCCAGCAGGACGAGGGGGACCCCGCGCACCCACAGCGAGCCACGGAGCAGGACCCGCGGGTGCGCGGCCAGAACGAAGGCCGCCACCGCCGGCAGGGGGAGGAGCGACATGAGGTGGTTGGTCGAGCCGAGCACCATGGCGTATCCGGCCGCGAGCAACCACCGCTCGCTCCCGGGCTCTCCGGCCGAGCGCGCGTCACGCCACCGGAGCACCAGCCAGCTCGTGGCGGCGATGACCAGAACGCTGAGGGTGTAGACCTTCTCGTTCACGTTCGACTGGTTCCAGACCGTGAAGGCCGTACCCCCGAGCACCGCCGAGGCGACCGCTCCCAGCACCGCGACCCGACGGTGGGCCACGAAGCCGACGATCACCCGCCACGCCACGAGCAGGAAGAACCCGCCCGCCGCGGCGCTCGTCACCGCGGCGAGAAGGTTCACCCTGACCGCCACCGACAGCCCCGTGGGGGCCAAGAGGACGATCCAGCTCCGGGCGAGGGCCACGAAGAGGGGATTCCCGGGGGGATGCGGGATGCCGAGGATGTACCCGGTGGCGATGTACTCGCTGGTGTCCCAGAAGGCCGTCGTGGGCGCCAGGGTGGCCACGTACAGCACGAGGAGCGCCGCACCCGTCGCCAGCGCGGCGGCGTAGGGAGGCCGGCCCGGGTCTCCGTTCATCCGGTCGGGACGCCGTGGCGCGCCGCGTCCAGGAGCAGCGAGGCCACGCGCTCGAGCTCCGGGGGCAGGTTGTAGACGTGGGTCGAGAGGCGCATCCAGCCGAAGTCGTACTCCGAGATGACCCGCGTCCGCACGTCGGCCTCCCGCGCCAGGTGCCGCTGCAGCGCGAGGGAATCCAGCCCCTCGATCCGGAACGAGAGCATCCCGGAGGCAAGCGCCTCGTCCCGGGGGGTCACGATCCCCAGCCCGGGGATCTCCTCGAGGTACCCCCGCAGGGTCCGGCGCAGGTGGCGCACGCGCGCCTCGACGCGTTCCATCCCCAGGGCTTCCATGAATCCGAGGGCCGCCAGAAGGCCCGCGAGCCGTGATCCGTCCAGGGTGCCCATGTGGTTGAGGCGCTGAGCCCCGAGGGAGGTATCGTCCCACCCGCCGGAAGCGAGCGTCGGCCAAAGCTCGGTCCGCCACCGGGGGGCCAGGTGGAGCAGCCCGCTGCCCTGGGGCGCCAGCAGCCACTTGTGGGGACTCGACGCATAGAAGTCCGCTCCGATGGCGCCGACGGAGAAGTCGAGCATGCCCGGGGGATGAGCTCCGTCGACCACGAAGACGATCCCGGCGTCCCGGCAGCGTCGGGCGAGCCGGTCGACGGGGAGCGTGGTGCCGTTGGTGAACGTCACGTGCGACACGCTCACCACCCTCGTCCCCTCGCCGACCCTCTCCCAGATCGCGTCGAGCAGGGCCTCCCGGGATGGGGCCGGCACGGGGAGCACCGCCTTCCGCAGCGTCGCGCCCCGCCGGGCGGTGACGAGCTCCCAGGGACAGAGCCCCCCGATGTGCTCGTGGTCGGTCGTCACGACCTCGTCCCCGGGCGACAGCTCCAGGCCGTTGGCCACGAAGCTCATGGCCTCGGTGGTGTTGCGCGGGAGCACGAATCCGGCGGGTTCGGCGTCGAGCAGGAACCCCAGGGCCCCCTTGAGGTCCTCCCACTCCACCCCCGGCGGGTACGTCATGGCGGTACGCCGGGTGTGTTCGGTCACGGCGTCCACCACGACCCTCGGCTGGGGTCCGAGGGTCCCGTTGTTGAGGTAGATCCGGCCCTCGGGGATGAGGAACCCGCCCCTCACCACCTCCCAGAAGTCCTCGTCGTCGGCCCCACCCCCGGAGCGGATCTCCCGGGCGAACGCCTCGAGCGTCCCGGGCCAGGCCAGGGCCCCGCCACCGAGGAGGGCGCCACCGGCCGCGGCGCGGGCCAGCGTCCCGAGGAACCACCGGCGACCGGGGGCTCCCGCGGACCTCGACGTCACGGCCCTCGCCGCTCCGCCGGGCTCCCGTGGGGGCGGGCGCGAGCGACGTTCATTCGAGGGACACGGGTGGGGCTTCGGCGCATGGCGGTCTCCGTCGGGGGACGGGTCATTCCACGGGAATATACAGTGACCTTACCTTGGGACCATGATTCGAGGACCCGCGCGCACCCTCCGCTACGGACGGAGCTGGCTGACCGGCCGGGCCCGGGTGGAAGAGCGGACCCTCGAGGTCGATCGCTCCGACTGCACCGTCCCGGCGTCCCTCTTCGTGCCCCGCTCGCGAGCCGACGTCCTCCCCGGTTGGGTCGTGCTCCACGGCATCACCCGCCCGGGCCGTCGGCACGCGCAGCTCGTCCGATTCGTCCGCTCGCTCGCCGCGAGCGGGGCGGCCGTGGTCGTGCCGGAGTTCCCCGAGTGGACCGAGCTGCGCCTGGCGTGCGGTCCGACGACCCCTACGGTCGAAGGCTCGATCGCCGCGCTGCGGGCGACGGGCCTGGTCGATCCCGCCGCCCCCCTCGGGCTCATGGGCTTCTCCTTCGGCTCGCCCCAGGCGCTGATCACGTGCACGGACCCGCGGGTGGAGGACGACATCGCGGCCGTGGTGGGCTTCGGAGGCTACTGCGACCTCGAGCGGACGATCCGCTTCCAGCTCACCGGGCGGCACGAGTGGCGAGGACGGGAGCGGATCCTCCGGCCCGACCCCTACGGGCGCTGGATCGTCGCGGCGAACTTCCTCACGCGGGTGCCGGGGTTCGAGGAGGCGGGAGACGTGGCCGAGGCGCTCCGTGAGCTCGCGAGGAGAGCCGGCGACGAGGGGCGGTTCTCGGGCGATCCCCGGTACGACGAGGCCAAGCGGCACCTGCGGATGGGCTTGGACCCGGAACGACGCGGGGTCTTCGACCTCTTCGCGCCCCCGTCCACCCGGGATCCCGGCGAGCAGGTCCGCTCCCTGGTTCGCCCTCTGGTCGAGGCGGCGCGACGGGCGGAGCCCCTCCTGGAGCCCGCGCCCCACCTCGGGCGTGTGCGGCGACCCGTGCACCTCCTGCACGGGCGCGGGGACCAGCTCATCCCCTACACCGAGAGCCTCCGCCTCGAATCGCGGCTTCCCGAAGCCGCCCACAGCCGCGTGACGATCACGGGGCTCTTCGCCCATTCGGCCGGCGACGAGGTGTCCTCCTGGCCGCGGAGGATCCAGGAGGCCGGGGTCTTCGTCGCGGCCCTGGGCCGCGTGCTGACGGCGGTCTGAGGCTCCGCCCTCACCGCTCCAGGACCGCTCTGGCGGCGGACCTGACCTCGGAATCGCGATCGTCCACGGCGTCCTGGAGGAGCTTGCGGGCGCGCGCACCTCCGATGGCCCCCAGGGCCCGATACGCCGCCACGCGGACCCCGGTGGGTCGACGCGAGAAGAAGCCGCTGACCGCGTGCCTCTCGAGGACCGGCACCGAGGCCGGATCGCCGAAGCGCCCGAGGGCCCGGATGAGGGCCACCTGGACGCTCTCGACCTTCTCGTCGTCCAGCCGGGCCTCCAGCAGCCGGTGTCCGCGCTCCATCTTGAGCTCGCCGGCGGCCAGCGCCGCGGCCGCTCTGACCTGCGGGTCGGGATCCTCGAGGTGCTTCGGCACCAGGGAGCGTGCGGTGACTCCCCCGATCCGGGCCAGCGCCAGGACCGCCTCACGGCGGACCCGCCCGTCTTCGTGGCCCAGCGCCGTGGTGAGGTGGGCCATGGTGGCGCGGCCCCCGATCTCGCCCAGGATCAGCACGGCGTTGCGCACGACGTACCAGCGGTCGTCCTCGATCATCCCGGAGACCACGTCCGACGCGCCGTCGCCCATCGCCGCGAGGGCGTCGATGTAGGCCCGGCGGGCGGACCGATCCTCGGTCCCGGTGAGCGCGTCCCCCACCGCGGGGGCCATCCGCGCCCCCAGCGCCTGGGCTACCTCGATCAGCTGCGCCCTCCTCTCCTCGTCCCGTGCGCCGCCCAGGCGTCGAGCCAACACGTCGATCACCCCGGCGCTGGCGAGCAGGCGGGCCAGGGACACGGGCGGCTGCTGGTCGTGACGGCGACCCGCGATGATCAGTCGCTCGACGGCATCGGAGACCGGCCCGAGCTCCTCCCTCTCCTCGAGGGACGCCGCGAGGGCGCGGACTCTGCGACTGAGCTCGTCCCGACGGGCTCCGCCCGACGTCAGGTACGTCTCCACCGCCGAGGGGAGGGCGTCCTCCGTCGAGTCGGCCCACGGCTCCGCGTCGCTCGTCCCGTCGCCCGTCTCTTCGTCGGGGCCCGGCTCGGCGTCGGGGGCGAGGTCCTCGATCGCGACCTCCGGGATGATCTCGAAGGGAGCCCCCGCCCCCTCGAGCGTCTCGAACCCCTCGAACCCGAAGGCTTCCTCGTGCCCGTCCGACCCTTCGACGACCCCGCCCTCCTCGTCGGGCGCCGGGGCGCCGATCTCCAGCGGCGCTTCGTCGGGCGCCAGATCCCCGATGTCCAGCGGCTCGGCTTCCCCGACGGGCTCCTCGACGGCCATCTCCCCCTCGTCGGGCGCCAGGGCGCCGATCTCCAGCGGCGGCTCGTCGGGCGCCAGATCCCCGATGTCCAGCGGCTCGGCTTCGGTCGCCGAATCCTCGACGGCCACGCTCTCCTCGTCGGGCGCCAGGGCGCTGATGTCCAGCGAAGCCACGTCGAAGCGTGGAGAGGTCGCGTCGTCCGGGGCCTCGTCGGGCGCCAGGTCGGCGATCGCCACGGGCCCCTCCCCGGGCGGATCTTCCGCTGGCCCGGACGCCTCCCCGGCCCGCTCGCTCCGGGCCGCGAGCCGGGACCGCTCGAGCGCCGTGAAGAGCGCGTCGATGGAGCCCGCCAGTCCGCCGAGTGGCTTCTCTCTGTCCGTATCGCTCATCCTGCGGCCCCGTCCAGGTCCACGCTCAGCCCGGCCCAATGTACGTCTGGCCTTCGCCGAGGGACAAACCGGTTCGGGCGACGGCCCGGACGGTTCCGTGGGCGTCTCCAGCCTCCACTCCGGCGGCGGGAGAGGGGTCGGGGGGCAGGAAGCGCGTGGGGGCCGTCGTTGCCCCCGCCGCGGCACGCGGTCATCTTGCGGCCGTTCGAGCCGCGACCGATCGCCGCCCCCACCGATCGACCCCAGGAAGGAGCATCCATGCGCTCGCCCGCACGCTTGATCGCCGTCGCAGTCCTGGGCCTCGGGGTGCTTCCCCCGGCCTCCGCGGAGGCCCAGGACCGCCCGGGCCGGATCGTGGACGGGATCCCGCTCCGCACCCTCGGCCCCGCCACGATGAGCGGCAGGATCGTGGACCTCGCCGTCGTGGAATCCGACCCGACGGTGTTCTACGTGGCGTCGGCCACGGGCGGCGTGTGGAAGACCGTCGACGGCGGCGTGACGTACGAGCCCGTGTTCCAGAACCAGGGGACGCATTCGGTGGGCGACGTGGTCGTACACCAGGTGGACACGTCGACCGTCTGGGTCGGGACCGGAGAGCGGGCCAGCCGCCAGAGCTCGAGCTGGGGCGACGGCGTGTACCGCTCCCTGGACGGGGGGGCGACGTGGGAGCACATGGGGCTCTCCGACACGAAGCACATCGGCCGGATCGTGCTGCATCCCGACGACCCGGACACCGTGTTCGTCGCGGCCATGGGGCACCTCTGGGGCCCCAACGACGAGCGGGGGCTCTACCGCTCGACCGACGCGGGTGGGACCTGGGAGCGGGTGCTCCACGTGGACGAGAACACCGGCGCGGTCGACGTGGCCATCGATCCCGACGACCCGTCGGTGATGTACGCCGCGACGTACCAACGCCGCCGTCGCCCTTTCGGCTTCCACGGGGGCGGGCCGGGCAGCGCCCTCTGGAAGAGCACCGACGGGGGGGACACCTGGACGAAGCTCACCAACGCCGGGCTCGACAACGGGCTGCCCACGGGCGAGATGGGACGCGTCGGCATCTCGATCCACCGGGCCGATCCGCGGATCGTCTACGTCAGCATCGAGCAGGGGGAGCGCTACGACGCGTCCACCGCGTACCAGCAGCGTGGCGCCGGCATCTACCGCTCCGAGGACCGCGGCGAGACCTGGGAGCACATGAGCGACTGGAACCCCCGTCCCATGTACGCCAGCCAGATCCTGGTCGACCCGAACGACGACCAGCGGATCTACATGGTCAACACGTACTCGTTCTCCGACGACGGCGGCCGGAGCTTCACGGTGCCCCCCCAGTCGCTCCACGGGGACGACCGGCTGATCTGGGTCGACCCGGGGGACAGCCGCCACGTGATGAAGGCCGACGACGGCGGCCTCGGCATCTCGTGGGACCGAGGTCTCACCTGGCTCTACGTCACCGACCTGCCGGTAAGCCAGTTCTACCGGGTGGCCGTGGACACGAAGGAGCCGTACACGGTGTGCGGGGGGCTCCAGGACAACGGGAGCTGGTGCGGCCCCAGCGCCACCTACCGGGCGGAGGGGATCCTCAACCAGGACTGGGTCAAGTGGGGCGGTGGCGACGGCTTCCGGAGCGTGATCGACACCACGGACAACCGGACGCTCTACAACGAGAGCCAGTACCTGGGCCTCCAGCGGATCGACCTCGAGACCGGGCAGTCGAAGGACATCCGCCCGGGCGCTCCCGAGGGCTTCATCTCCGGGCGGCGCAACTGGACCACCTGGCCCGACCTGGAGGACCCGGTGCAGCGGCTGGGGAACGCCATGCCTCCGGGGAACTGGGACGGCCCGTTCATCGTCAGCCCCCACGACGGCGACCGACTCTACGCGGGCCTCGACCGGCTGTACGTCAGCGAGGACCGGGGGCGCTCCTGGACCGACATGGGCGACCTGACGACGGGCAGGGACCGGCGGGAGCTCGAGATCATGGGTGAGCGCCCGGACTCCTTCACCCTCTCGCTGGACGACGGCATCCCCTACTACCCGACGATCACGGAGATCGCCGAGTCGCCGCTGCGCGAGGGGCTCCTGTACCTGGGAACCGACGACGGGAACGTCTGGATCGTCCACCCGAGCACGCGCCGCCAGGAGCTGAGCCGACGCGTCCCGGGGCTGCCCGAGCACGCCTGGATCAACGGGCTCGAGCCGTCCCGCTACGTGGAGGGGCGGGTCTACCTGGCCGCGAACGACTACCGCCGCGACGACTACGCGAACTACCTGTGGGTGTCCGAGGACTACGGCGAGACGTGGCGGGACATCACGGGGGATCTGCCGGGCGAGCGCGTGGTGCGCACGGTCCGGGAGGATCCGCGGAACGCCGAGGTGCTCTGGCTCGGCACCGAGCTGGGGCTCTTCTGGAGCCCCGACCGGGGCCACACGTGGCGCGAGATCCGGGGAGGCATGCCGCTCGTGGCCGTGAACGACCTGCGGATCCACCCGAGGGAGAACGATCTCGTGCTGGCCACGCACGGGCGCGGAATCTGGATTCTCGACCACGTGAACGCCTTCCAGGAGTGGGCCGAGGCGACGGACCGCGGCGCCGCCGACCTGGCCCTCTTCTCCATGGAGCCGGCCGAGCAGATCCGGTACGATCGTAGGCGTGGGCATACGGGGGACATGCACTTCGCGGGCGAGAACCCCCCGGCCGGGGCCGTCATCGATTTCTGGGTGGGCGAGGAGGAAGGAGCCGTCGGGCCGGACGAGTCGCCCGTGCCCTCGGTGGACGTCGACGCCCTCTCCCTGGTCGTTCGCGACGAGAGCGGCGGAGAGGTGGCGAAGGTGCGACTGCGCGACGTGACCCCGGGGTTCAACCGGGCGGTGTGGAACCTCCGCCTCTCCATGGGCACCCGGCTCGAGGAGGCCCGGGGCCCCCTGGGGCCGTGGGTGGTGCCCGACACCTACACGGTGGTGCTCTCGGACGAGAGCGGCGGGCCGAGGCGGCTGGGCAGCCTGATCGTCCTCGAGGATCCGCGGATCGACGTGGGCAGGACGGTGCGATGGGACTGGACCGAGACCCTGGTCGAGATCCAGCGTCTCCGGATCCGGGCGGACTCGGCGGTGGACGTCCTGGACGGGAGGGTCGACGCCATCGACGACCAGGAGCTCGTGGTGGACGAGAGCACCGAGACCGAGGCCCGGGACCTCCTGCGCGAGCTCGACGAGGTCCGGAGCCGCGCCGGCCGCCTGCTGCGGGGCGCCGAAGGGTGGGTCGGTCCCCTCTCGGAGGACGAAGCCTCCCGGAAGGGCTTCCTGGAGGCGATGCTGCCGGTGCTTCTGGAGGAGCTGGACGCCCTCATGCCCCGCCTCGAAGGCGGCTGACGGGGACGGACGCGGGACCCGGGCCGCGCGACGCCTCGCGTCGCAGGGGCCGGCGGGAGATCCGGGGACGAGTCGGGGAGGGACGATGGACGATCGCGAGATCCAGTTGGAGCACATGACCTGGCCCGAGGTGGAGAGGGCCGTGGCGGAGGGCTGGCGCACCGCCGTGTTCGCGTGCGGCGCGGTGGAGCAGCACGGGCCCCACCTGCCGCTCTTCATGGACGCCGAGCACGGGACGGCCCTCGCGGTGGCCGTCGCCCGCCGTCTGGGGCACACGCTCGTGGCGCCGACGGTGCGCGTGGGCTGCTCCGAGCACCACATGGACTTCCCGGGGACGCTGACGCTGGCCCGGGACACCTTCCAGGCCGTGGTGCGGGACTACGTCTCCAGCCTCGCCCGCCACGGCTTCGACCGCGTGCTCGTCCTGCCCTCCCACGGGGGCAACTTCCGGCCGCTGGCCGAGGCGCTGCCCGAGCTGCGGAGGGTGGCGGGAGAGGAGTCCAGCGCGCCCGGAGGGACCACCGAGGTCCGCGCCTACACCGACTTCCGGGGCTTCCTCGACGTGTGGAAGCGGGCCGTGGAGTCGGCCGGAGGGGCTCCGGAGCAGGTGGGGGGCCACGCCGACCTCGCCGAAACGTCCATCATGGCTCTGCTCCATCCGGAGCTGGTGCGGGAGGACCACGCAGAGGCAGGATACACCGGACCCACGGACGCCGCGCTGCTCGAGCGGATCTTCCGCGATGGCTTCCGGAGCGTGACCCCCGTCGGCGTTCTCGGCGACCCTCGCGGGATGACCCCCGGGATCGGGCGCCGCTGCATCGAGGAGGCCGCCCGCCACCTCGCCACCTTCTTCGACAGCCCGGAGGACGCATGAACCCGTCTCCTTTCGGCCCCCGCCTCTTCGACTTCTTCCGTGACCTGCGGGAGAACAACCGAAAGGCGTGGTTCGAAGCGAATCGAGAGCGCTACGAGCGCGACGTCCTCGAGCCGGCCCAGGCGTTCGTGCTGGCCTTCCGACCGCACCTCCGGGACATCAGCCCCCACTTCCAGGCCGAGCCCCGGGTCCGGGGCGGCTCCCTGTTCCGGATCCACGCCAACCGTCGCTTCAACCCCGACCGGCCCCCGTACAAGGAGCAGACGGGAGTGCAGTTCCGTCACACGGCCGGCCGCGACGTCCACGCGCCGGGCTTCTACCTGCACCTGGAGCCGGAGGGAGAATCCCGGGGCTCGATGTCCGGGGGATGCTTCGTGGGGATCGGGTCGTGGCACCCGGGACGGGACGCGCTGAAGGCCATCCGGGACGCCATCCTCGAGGATCCGGAAGCGTGGAAGGGGGCCACGCGGAACGAGACGTTCGTCCGCGACTTCGAGCTCGGGGGCGACGCGCTGAAGCTCGGTCCGGTGGGCTACGACCGGGACCACCCGCTGATCGACGACCTCAAGCGGAAGGACTTCGTGGGCAGCAGCCCGCTGACGGAGGGCGAGGTCGTGGCCGACGGCTTCGTCGAGGAGTTCGCCCGCCGCTGCCGCGCCGGCGCGTCCTTCATCGCCTGGCTCTGCGGCGCG
The DNA here is from genome assembly GCA_050050315.1 of Gemmatimonadota bacterium. Classification (GTDB taxonomy): domain Bacteria; phylum Gemmatimonadota; class Gemmatimonadetes; order Longimicrobiales; family Gaopeijiaceae; genus JASFUL01. Next base: position 5,745 of record JASFUL010000013.1, on the reverse strand, counting down.
CTGGAGGTGCCCTTCTGAGGAGGGCGTTTCCGCTGAAACGTCCCGGTGGTGCCCGGCCCGCCCGGGTCCTTCGCTTCAGGCGGACGGGTCCGAGGCGGGATCGAACGGGACGGTCGGCCCGTCCACCTCGAAGGCGCCCGGGAAGTCGGGCTCCGCCGCCTTTTCCTTCCCGCTCCACGTCTCGATGTCCACCCGGTACACGGCGGTCCGCGCCAGCTCCTCGGGCACGGGCGGCCGGTAGTCGACCCCCGCTTCCAGGTGCGGCGCGTACCGATCGAGGAGCGCCTGCAGGGCACGGTGCTGCTCGTCCGCGTCCTCCACCACCCGGCCCGTACCGGTGACCACCACGCCCGCGTATTCGACGCTGAACTCGAGGGCCTCGTCGGCCGGGAGCATGCGCCCCATCACCGCCACCGAGAAGCTCACCCGCCGCTCGTCCTCCATGAGGTCCCGGAGGCGACCGGTCCGGGCCGTGTGGAGGTAGAGGCAACGCTGCTCGGGATCATGGACGAAGAGGTTCGAGTTGAGGTGGGGCGGGCCGTCCCCGTCCGGGACCGCGAGGAACCCGAAGGGCGCCGCCTCCAGAAAGCCACGGATCCACGCCTCTTCCTTCCCGCGGTCCCTGCGCCGGGGGATGCGGAGCGAGGCGCGGGACGCATGGGGAGCGCCCTCGGCCGTCACGGGGCCCCCAGGCCGTAGCGCTCCACCAGGATCCGCAGGTGGTGCTCGGCGTGGCCGGCGGCGATCCACGCCAGCGCGCGCACCGACACCTCCCAGCTCGACGCGACGCCCCTCCGGTCCCACGCGGCGTCGTCCAGCCCCTCGAGGAGCTCCACCGTCGCGGCCCGCACGGCCTCGAGCTCCAGGGCCAGCGACCGGAGGGACCGCGAGGCGGCGTTCGAGCCGTCGGCCCACACCTCCTGGTCCATGTCGGGGAGCGGCGCCGGATCCCGTCGGGCCACGTGGAGGACCCGGTACGCGAGCATCCGCTCGCAGTCGACGACGTGGCCGACCACCTCCCGGACGGTCCACTTGCCGTCGGCGTAGGCGAACGTCTCGCGGTCGGCGGGGACGCTCTCGAGGAGCGCCCGGAAGCGCCCTAACTGGGATTCGAGCGTGGCCACGATGTCGCCGTCGGGGACCCGCTCCAGGTACCCGTCGTAGAAGCGCGCGTGCTCGTCCGGTCCCGGCCGTCGCTCCCGAGCCTCCGGGGCCCGTTCCGGGCCCGCGCTCCCTCCACCACCCTCGCCCCGCGTCCCCCCGACGCCCACGTCGCCGTCGCTCATCCTCCCCCTTCCCCCTCCCGCTGCATCCGTTCCGACGCGATCTCCGCTTCCCGCATGACCCGCAGGACGTTGCCGCCCGCGAGGGCGGTCAGCTCCTCGTCCGACCAGCCCCGCTCGGCGAGCACCTCGAGGAGCGCCGGGTAACCCGAGACGTCCTCGAGACCCTCCGGGGTCAGGTCCGTTCCGTCGAAGTCGCTCCCCAGGCCCACGTGCGCCACCCCGGCCAGGTCCCGGACGTGCTCCACGTGGTCGGCCACGTCGGCGATCGTCGCCCGGGCCCACGCCGGCGGCCGCTCCCCCACCCCTTCGCCCGGTCCGCGGTGGGGGTCCGACTCCCGGGCCTCCCACCAGCGCAGACAGGCTTCCGAGACGAAACGCGCCACGAAGGTCACCATCACGACGCCGCCGTTGTCCCGGACGCGCTCGAGCACGTCGTCGGGGACGTTGCGTGGATGGTCGCAGAGGGCCCGGGCCGACGAATGGGAGAAGACGATGGGGGCCTCGGTGATGTCCAGGACGTCGCCCATGACGTCGTCGGAGGCGTGGGACAGGTCCACGAGCATGCCCAGCCGGTTGAGCTCCCGCACGACGTCGCGCCCGAAGGCCGACAGGCCCCCGTGGCGCGCTTCGTCGGTGGCCGAGTCGGCCCATTCGTGGGAGCAGTTGTGGGTCAGCGTCAGGTAGCGGACGCCCAGCGCCCGCAGCGTACGCAGGACCCCGAGGGAGCCCTCGATCGCGTGCCCGCCCTCGACCCCGACGAGCGACGCCAGCCGCCCCCGGGCGAAGGCCGCCTCGACGTCCCGGGCCCGCCAGCACGGCTCCAGTTGCTCCGGAAGGCGTGCCTCGACGCGGCGGACGACGTCGATCTGCTCCAGCGCGAAGGCCGCGGCCCCGGGTCCGGCCCGGTCGCAAGGCACGTAGGCGGCCCAGAACTGGGCTCCCACGCCGCCGGACCGGAGGCGGGCCAGGTCCGTGTGCCCGGGGGCGTTCTCCTCCAGCGGGTACGCGGCCGGATCGGCGGGGTGGCCCGTGTGCCGGCGGATGATGATCGGCAGGTCGTTGTGGCCGTCCACCAGGGGGGCGGCGGCCAGGAGCCGTGCGACGCGTTCGCGGGGGGTCTCGGCACTCATCGCCCTCAAATGCCGGGGGTTCCGGCCGGCGCGCAAGAGGCCGAGACCGGACGCCCGATCCGAGGGGCCCCGTGCGACGGTCGGGACGCGCGGGCGACTGTCGCGTCCGGGGGGAGCGTCCGCACATTGCCGGGGTCGGCCCGCGCGTCGGGCCCGCGGCCGAGGACACCCGAGACGATCCAGGAGGGCACGCCATGCCCCGCAAGTCGGCTCCAGGCAGCACGCTTCCTTCCACCCGCCGCCGGCCGGGGGTGGCGGTGGCGCTCGCCGTCCCGACCCTGCTGGCGGCATCCCCCTCCGGCGCGAACGCCCAGGCCCCCGCTCTCCCCGCCGGCTTCGAGACGGCGTGGGCGGAGGTCCGGGACGACTGGCGATCCGCGGTGGAGGAAGCCGGCATCGTCGGCAGCACGCTCGCCTTCGTGAAGGACGGCCGCATCGTCCGACGGGCCCACCACGGGATGGAGAACCTCGCCGAGGGCCGGCCGGTGGACGCCGGGACCCTCTACCACTGGGCCTCCATCACCAAGACGTTCACGGCCGTGGCGCTCATGCAGCTCGTCGAGCGCGGGATGGTGGCGCTGGACGACCCGGCCGTCGCGTACGTGCCGGAGCTGGCGGGCGTCCACGACCCGTTCGGCCCCGTGGGGGCGATCACGCTCGAGCACCTCCTGTCCCACTCCGCCGGCTTCCGGGCGTCGACCTGGCCCTGGGGCGGCGACGAGCCGTGGCATCCGTGGGAGCCCACGGAATGGTCCCAGCTGGTGGCCATGATGCCGTACACCGAGGTGCTGTTCGAGCCCGGGAGCCGCTTCTCGTACTCGAATCCCGGGATCATCTTCCTGGGCCGCACGCTCGAGGCCGTCACGGGGGACGTGTACGAGTCGTACGTGGAGAAGAACGTCCTGCGGCCCCTCGCCATGCGCACGGCGTATTTCGACGTCACCCCCTGGCGCCTGCGGGACGACCGCTCCGAGAACTACCGGGTCGTGGAGGGGAAGCCGGTGGCCAACGGCGACTTCAACACCGGGATCACGGTGTCCAACGGCGGCCTGAACGCCACCGTGGACGATCTCGCGCGCTGGCTGGCCTTCCTGAGCGGGCACACGCCCGACGGCGCCGACCCGGCCGAAGCCGCGGGCGTGCTGTCCCGGAAGACGCTGCGCGAGATGTGGGAGCCCCGGGTCTCCATGGGTCCGGTCGCCGACGAGCAGGGAGGCATCGGGCAGGAGCGCATGGGGCTCTCCTTCTTCCTCTACGACACGGCGGACGGCGCGCGGGTCGTGGGGCACACCGGAAGCCAGCGTTCGTTCTTCAGCTTCATCTACCTCGACCCCGCCACGGGTGCCGGCGCCGTCGCCGCGTTCAACACGGCCGGGGGCGACGACACCGGTCCCGACACCCGGGCGGTGCTCAACCGGGTGCGGGCACGGGTCTTCCACGATCTGCTCCCCCTGTTCCGGGACGGGGCCGCCGGAGGCCCGGCCGCACCCGATCCCGAAGGTGGTCCGGGATGAGGGCGCACCTCCTCGCGGCGCTGGGGGCCGTCTCGCTCCTCGCCCTCCCCCGATCCGGAGCGGGCCAGGGTCCTCTCGTTTCGGACTCGTCGGGGCCCCTCGTGCTCGAACAGGAGGTGCGCGAACGGTGGCTGCCGCTGGCGCGGGCCCCGCGCTTCGTCCCGTTCGTCGCGGAGCGCCGCGTCACCGACCTCCGCTGGTGCGGTCCCGGGCAGTCGGGAGCCCTCCGACGGCACACCCTGGAGCTGGAGCAGGGGAACGTCGAGGCCCGGCTCTCGCTCGAGCCAGACGGGCGCATCCTCGGAATCACCCTCACTCCCCCACCGCTCCGGTACTGGAGCCACGAAGACGCGGCCGGGCGCGCCCGATGGCGACGCAGGCGCCTCATCGGAGGGGAGGTGCTGCTCCGCCTCCCCTTCCTCCGCTTCGCCGAGATCCCCTTCCGCTCGCCCCCTGGCCCACTCGTGACAGGCAGGACGTGGGTGGACACCCTTTCCTACGTCGCCGATCCCGGCGACGGGATGGAGGAGCGCCTGGAGGGCGTGTGGCGCCACGAGGTGGTGGGCGACAGCGTCGTGGGCGGACGGGCACACCCGGTGATCCGCACCCGAGCCGACGTCCGCTACCGCTCGCGGGACCCCGTCGCGGACGCGTCGACCGACGGAACCCCTCTGCGGACGCGGGAGCTGTCGGGAACGCTGAGCGGCCGGGCCGTGGTCGACACCGTCATGAACCTCCGGCTGCTCGCCGCCGACACGGCCTCCTGGGAAGGGGAGGAGGTGCTCGAACTCCCCGACGGTCGCCGACTCCACCAGCCGGCGCGCTTCGAGCGGACGCGCGCGTGGATCCTCCGGGACTCGGCACGCTGGGCCGCCCGCCGGGACTCGCTTCGGTTGGAGCGGCGCCGTCGGAGCACCGGCATGCTGCTGCTTCCCACCGACCCGCTGGCCGACCGCCTGGAGCGGGGCGACCCGGGTCTGGTCGATTCCCTCCTGGAAGCGTGGGGGCGGACGGACGACCCGCTGGAGCGCCGTCGGCTCCTGGGCGCCGTGGACCGCTGGGCACCCCGAGACACGGCCGATCCCCGCGCCCTGGACCGCCGCCTCCGGCGGCTACGGCTGGAGGCCGGCGACACCGCGTCCGTCCTGCTGGAGGTGGCCGATGTCCGGTCGGGTCGGCCCCTGAACGACCAGGACCTGGACCTGCTGCTCCCGTGGCTCGACGACGCCGCGGCGCTGCACCGGATCGGCGCCCTGGGCGAGTTCACCTGGGCCGGCCCGGCGGGGGAGCTCCTCCGCCTGTGGCCCATCGCCGGTGACGAGGACGACGAGCCCCCCTGTACCCCCTCGGCGTGCGACCGGCTCGTGGCCCTCCGGTCGACCGCGCGGGAGCCACGCCTACGGGACATCGGTCTGGCACTCTCGTACCTGCAGGATCCCGCCCGCTGGCACGACACGCTCGAGACGCGGGCGTCCGAAGGCTCCCGGATCGTCCAGCGGGCCCTGGACATGGGCCGGGGCGTCGGAGCGACGTGGCCGGCGGCGGCACAGGCGCCCGTCCCGGAGCCGGGCGCGTCGTGGCGGACGTGGCTGGAGTGGATGGGGGGCGAGGTTCGGTTCGAGCGGTCGCACGCGAGGGCCCTCCGGCTCTTCGAGGCCAGGACCGGACGGGACGTGGCGGGCGGGCTCCTCGAGCGATGGCCCGTGCCCGAGACGGTGGGCGACGAAGCGACGAGGGACTCGGCGGCGCTCGTGATCGGCACGGTGCTCGACCGCCTGGACGCGCTCCCCGACCCGACCCCCGACGCGCTGGCGG
>JASFUL010000012.1:0-26639 GCA_050050315.1 Gemmatimonadota bacterium | reverse complement strand
GGATTAGCCCATGCTGCCAGCCTCCGCTCTCCCACGCCTCCGAGCCGTGGGTTCGATCCCGACCTCGGTCGCCACCCTGGTCCTCCTCCTGGGTGCGCCCGCGGCCGTCGTCGCCCAGGTCCAAGCCGAGGGGACGCATCCCGATCTCTGGACCCTCCGCGGGGCGGTCCACGAATCGCCTCCGGCCGCTCTCGCTGCCGAGGACGCGGACGACCCGGATCCGGGGCCCCTCGACACCCTGGCGGCCCGGGCCCACGTCCGGGTCTTCCAGGAGGAGGGTCGATTCCCGTCGGCCAACACGTGCGCGACCTGCCACCCCGACCACTACCGCGAGTGGTCGGTCTCGCAGCACGCGTACGCCCAGATGAGCCCGGTCTTCAACGCCTTCCACGGGGCCGTACTCCTGCTGACGAACGGGACCAACGGGGACTTCTGCATCCGGTGCCACACGCCCGTGGGGATGAACCTCGAGGAGCCCGAGTTCATGACCAACATGGACCGGAACCCGACCTCCCGCGAGGGCATCACCTGCGTGGTCTGTCACCGCCTGGAGAAGCCGTACGGGAAGGTCAGCGGACGGCTGGCCATCGCGGAGGGTGACCTCTTCGACCCGGTGTTCGGACCGACGGGCAACGAGGAGCTCAACCGGGTCATCCAGAGCGACGAGTACAGCGTCAACACGGACCGGGAGGGGTCGGGCAGGGCGATCCACACGGACGCCGAGGTCCTTCCGCAGATCTCCACCTCCGGCTTCTGCGGGACCTGCCACGACGTCAACCTCGTCAACGGCTTCCGGCTGGAGGAGGCGTTCAGCGAGTACAAGGGGACGCCCGCCGCAGCCCGGGGGGTCAGCTGCCAGGACTGCCACATGGCCAGCGAGCCGGGGCGTGTGTCCGAGTACGAGCAGGCGCCCGCGGCCATCGTGGGTGGACAACCCACGCGGCCCCGGAAGCGCACCAACCACCTCTTCGCCGGGCCCGACTATTCGGTCATCCACCCGGGGATCTTCCCCCACAACGTGCGGGCGGCCGAGTTGGCCACGATCCGCGAGTGGCTCCGCTTCGACGTCGACGCGGGATGGGGGACCGACGCGTTCGAGGACACGGTCTCCCTGGACTTCGAGTTCCCCGAGCGGTGGGCCTTTCCGGACGACCGCTACGACGCCCGGGAGATCATCGAAGAGAACCGGGACCTGCTGGCCTGGGCCGGCGAGCAGCGCCTCGCCGTCCTGAGGGCCGGGTACGTGCTCGGGGACGTCCGGGTGCGGGAGGCCGGGCCCGGCGGGATCGCCTTCGACGTGGAGATCCGGAACGACACCGACGGCCACAACGTCCCCACGGGCTTCGACGCCGAGCGGCTGGTCTTCCTCCAGGTCGACGTCATGGACGCAGACGGGAACGTGGTCTTCCAGTCGGGCGACCGGGACCCCAACGGCGACGTCCGGGACAGCCACTCCCTCTACGTGCACAACGGGGAGCTGCCTGCGGACGACCAGCTCTTCAGCCTCCAGTCGCGCTTCTTGGTCCGCATGGCCAGGGGCGGCGAGCGCGAGCAGGTGCTGGCCGTGAACTACTCCCCCTCCCCCCTCGTCTTCCTCCGGCCGTCGACCCGGTCGACCGTGCTTCTGGGGCGCCCCGTGGGGGCGCGCAAGCACCGCATGACCATCCCGCCCCTCACCAGCATGTGGCCGTCCTACCAGGTCGACGGTGACGCCCTCCGCGGCACGCGGGGCCCGTACACCGCGCGCCTCCGGCTGATCGCGCAGATGATCCCCGTGAACCTCCTAAACGAGATCAAGGTCGTGGGCTTCGACTACTGGATGTCGCCCAGGGCCGTGGCGGACGCCGTGGTGGAAGGCGCCCAGGTGTTGTACGAAAGGGAGGTGGAGCTCCGATGAGCACCGGGAGCGAGTGCGGCACCCGGCCCGTCTCGGCGAGCGCCCCGCGCTGGAGCGTGACCGCCACCCTGGGCCTCGCGGCGGCGCTGACGCTGGCGGCGGCGCCCGCCGCCCCCGTCCTGGCCCAGGAGGGAGAGCCGGAGATGGACCGGTTCCTCGAGGAGTGCGGTGGGGAGCAGGGGGAGGGGGCGGGCCACGGCGAGGCGGAGCAGGAGGGCGAGAGCCGTTTCTCCGACCAGTGCCAGCCCCTGGAGGAGATCCCCAGCCGGCCGCGGCCGATCATCGAGCTCGGGACGCCCTTCCTCGGAACGGGCAACATCGGCGACGGCTTCACGCTTCCCACGGGCGCGGTGTGGCAACCGTCGTTCCTGCTCTTCGGGTCGCTGCGGACGGCCCTGCAGGGGGGTCGGGACGGACTGACCGACAGCGAGCTGGTCGAGGCGGTCGCTCGCCTGGACCTCTTCGGGAACCTCTACCTGACGCAGACCGAGCGGGTGGTGGTAGGGTACCGTCCCCTGGACGAGGAGGGCGCGTTCACGCGCTACACGATTCGAGCCCGCCAGGGGGGCGAAACGGTGCCGGGCGTGCCCGAGGAGTTCCAGGACGAGCTCAACGGTGAGCTGGCCACCCTCTTCTTCGAGGGCGACCTGAACGAGATCTTTCCGAACCTCGACAACGACGACAGCGGCGGGGGGAGCTGGTATTTCTCGGTGGGTCGACAGCCCCTGGCGTTCCAGGACGGGATGATCGTCAACGAGGATCAGCTCGACATGGTGGGCCTGACGAGGGCCAACCTGAAGGCGTTCGGGTCGGTCAACACGCGCATCACGGGCGTCTACGCCTGGGGCGCGGTGAACCGCCTCGGTCCCGGCAACGCCCGCGACCGCGACGCCCAGCTCTTCGGCCTGTTCAGCGAGATCGACACCCGCGCCACGACGCTGGAGATCGACGCCGCCTACGTGATGGGCGGCGACCTGACGGGAGACGGGGTGCACGTCGCGATCGGCGACACCCGGCGCATCGGGCGCTTCAACAACACCTTCCGGGTGCTCGCGTCCTTCCCGGCGGGCGACGAGTTCGTCTCCAACACCCAGGGGTTCCTGGTCCACGACCAGTTCTCGTGGACGCCCCACCACAACCACAACCTGTGGTACATCGGGGCGTTCGTGGGCATCGAGTCGTACCGGCCGGCCGCGGTGGGACCCTCCGCCGGGGGCGCCCTCGGCCGCACCGGAATCCTCTTCGCCGCCCCCGGCATCGGCCGCATCGGCGCGCCCCTGGGGGGCACGGCGGACGACGCGGCCGGCGGCTCGATCGGGCACCAGATGTTCTTCGGCCACACCCGCCAACAGCTGATCGTCGAGGTCGGCGCCCGCACCCGCTACAAGGACCCGGAGGGCTTCGACCCGGACGTCGACTCCGGCGCCCCGTTCGAGGACGTCCTCGGAGGTGGCTTCCGCTACCAGGCCGCCATGGGCCGGCGCTTCGTCTTCCTGGTCGACGGGATCGGCACGTACGACTTCGGGGTCGACGAGGACTTCCTCGGCGATGACGAGAGCCGCCTCGGGCTGGTCGGCCGGGTGGAGCTGTCCGTGGCGTTCTGAGCGATGCGCCGCCCCCCCCGCCCCGGTCCCTCGCTCGCCGCGGCCGCCCTGGCCCTCGGGGGCGTGACCCTCGTCGGGGCGTCGGTGGCCCGGGGCATCCAGGAGCCCCAGGACTTCCGCGACTCTCCCTTCCTCCGGATCGACCCGGAGCGGATCGTGCTCTCGGAGCGGGACAACCGGGTGCCCTGCGGCGAGTGCCACGAGGCCGAGTACGAGGTGTGGGTGGAGACGCCCCACGCCACGGGCTTCGAGACGATGCACCGGACCGAGTCGGCCCGGAGCATCCTGCGCGCCCTGGGCCTTCGGGTGACCAAGCGCCAGGAGAGTCTGTGCATGCGCTGCCACTACACGGTGAAGGCCCCGGAGCTGCAGGCCATCGCCGGCGTCTCCTGCGAGTCCTGCCACGGACCGGCCCGGGATTGGATCGACATCCACAACGACTGGGGCCCCGGCGTCGAGCACCCGGACCAGGAAGATCCGCAGCACCGGGCGCAGCGCGTCGAGGCCGCCACGGACGCGGGGATGCTCCGCCCCTCGGGCGACCTGTACGCCGTGGCGGCCAACTGCTTCGAGTGCCACACGGTGCCGTTCGAGGAGCTCGTCAACGAGGGGGGGCACAAGGCGGGCTCGGGCTCGTTCGACCTGGTGGAGTGGTCCGAGCGCATCCGGCACAACTTCGTCCACCGGCAGTGGGGTGGGGAGGGCGGAAACCGCGAGCCCAGCCAGGAGCGCAAGCGGGCCATGCTCCTCGTGGACCGCATCCTCAAGTACGAGTTCGGACTGCGGGGCGTGGCTGTGGCCACGGTGGAGGGCAGCTACCAGAAGGCCATGGAGCGGCGTACCACCGGCGCCTACGAGGAGCTGGACGCCATCGCGCGCATCGTCGAGCTCCCCGAGCTCGTGGACATCGTCGAGATCGGAGCGGATCTCGACCTGGTTCCGGGGAACGAGGAGGCGCTCACGGCCGCGGCCGACCGGATCCGGGAGGTGGCCCGGGCGTTCACCCCCGGCGTGGAGTCCATGGATCTGGCGGCCCTGGACCCGCTCCTCCAGGGGGCCCCGGCCCAGGTCGTCGCGGCCCGGGCCGCCGGTCCCGCCGATCCTCAGCAGGTCGGTGCCGCGGAGGCCGCCCCGGCGGAGGCCGCGGCTACGCCCGCCGAGGGCGCCCCGGCGGAAGGGGAGGGCGAGCCGGCCGCCGCGGAGGCTCCGGCCGGACCCCCCGAGCTGCCGGGGAGCGTGCGATCCCGCCCGGCGTGGTTCCCCGACTTCGACCACGAGTACGCCGAGAGCCCCGACTGCGGGGGATGCCACGAAGGGGCCGCCGACTGGATCTACGACGACCCCCACGGCGAGTCGAACGCGGCCCTGATCAACCAGACCCCCAGGGCCCGTGAGATCGCCACCCTCTACGGGATCGGCGCCGCCGGCATGACGAAGGGCGACCAGCTCTGCATGAACTGCCACGGCACCGCCCGGGCCGCCACCGCCGTGGACGTCTACGAGTCGGTGACCTGCGAGAGCTGCCACGGCCCGGCGGCCGACTTCGAGAAGCCCCACAAGAAGGGGGGGAACCCGCAGCTCGGCATGCGGAACCTCAAGGATGCCGGAGCCCGGGCGGAGAACTGCTCGCGTTGCCACCACATCACGGACGAGCGCCTCCTCGCCACCGGACACCCGTCCGGCGACGACTACGACCTCGCGTCGGCCAGCGACGCCATCCGCCACTGGCCCGACGACGACAACCTGGACCGGGAAGGGCCGTACCCCGCCGTCGACCCGTCGGCCCTGGCCTCGGCGTGGAGCTCGGCCGTCTCGGGGCGGCCCGTGCCCTCGGTCACGGTGGTGGCGCTGCCCAGCCGTCCGGCGCCCCGACGAACGGCCGCGCCCCCGGCGGCGGGAGGGGGCGGAGAGAGAGCGGCCCCCGAGCCGGCCGCGGAGGCCGGGCCCCCGGCCCCGTCACGCCCCGCCGTGGACACCAAGCCCCGGGGAGCGCCTCCGGTGCGATCGGTCGCTCCCAGACCCCCGGCGCGGCGGCCCACCACCGCCACCCGGTCGGGGCAGTCCGTCGAGTTGGAGCCGCTTCCCGAGGGCACGGATTCCCTCACGGCCGAGGCGCTCCTGCAGTTGGTCCAGTCACGTCTGGAGAGGCTGTACCGGATCCTCGGACGCAGCGGCGGGGGAGGGTGACGTGAGCGGCCCGAAGACGGTCGTGATGCGGTCCCGACTCCACGAGGACCGCTGGTCCGACATGGGAGAGAACAGCGGGATCCGTCACCTCTCCAGCATGCTCTCCCCGGGGGATCTCAACCGGTATCCGATCTTCGACGGGCTGAAGGAGAGCCACCTCGAGGACCTGAGCCCCGACGTGACGGTCGCCGAGTGGGAGGAGGACGCGGTGCTCTTCGAGGCCGGGAGCTACCTGGATCTCGCCTTCTGGATCGACGAGGGCGAGGTGGAGCTCCACCTCGGCGCCGCGGACGATGCGAGCCAGCCCATCTTCACGAGGAACCTCTCGGGAGGCATCGGCGGGGACGGCGACCCCACGGCGGAGCGGAGGGCCCACACCGCGGGTGGCTCGGGCCCGTCGGCAGAGAGGCCGAGCGAGCCGGGGAAGATCACCCTCCTCTCGACCATGGACTGGGACCTCCACCGGGGCGAGCGCGTGCGGCTCGGGCGGGGGGAGTTCTTCGGCGAGATCGGAGCCATGAACGGCTGGCCCCAGTCGGTCACGGCCCGCACGGTGACGCCCTGCACCCTCGTCCAGATCCGGTTGCCCGCTCTCCGCACGCTGAGGCGACGGTCGAAGGAGCTGAAGAAGCGGCTGGACGAGCTGTACCGCAGCCGTACGCTCCGCAGTCACCTCTCCAGCACGCCCCTGCTCCGGTCGTGCGACGAGCAGACCATCGACGCGCTGGCGAGCCGGGTCGAGCTCGTGTCGTGCGAGCCTGGCGAGGTCGTCGCGACGGAGGGCGAGGGGGTCGAGCACCTCCTGCTGGTCCGCTCCGGCTTCCTCAAGTTGTCCCAGAAGGTCGGAGTGGGGGACGTGGTGGTGTCGTACCTGAGCAAGGGCACGACGCTGGGGGAGGTGGAGCTCCTGGTCGACGGAATCGACGACTGGCAGGTGACGACCACGTCCGTGGGGCACTCCGAGCTGGTGCGCATTCGCCGGGACGACTTCCTCCAGATCGTCGGACGCGATCCCTCCCTCGAGCCGCACCTCTGGGAGGTCGCGGTGGAGCGGATCCGTGAGCTGGGCTTCACGCGCAAGCACCTGCAACGGTCCGACCTGGTGGAGTTCGCCCTGGCCAAGGGGCTCGTCCAGGGCAACAGCGTGCTCGTCATCGATCTGGAGACGTGCACCCGGTGCGACGACTGCGTCCGGGGGTGCAAGGAGACCCACGGCGGGATCCCCCGCTTCGTCCGGGAAGGGGAGAAGTACCAGAGCTTCCTCGTGACCCGCTCGTGCTACCACTGCGAGGACCCGGTCTGCCTCATCGGCTGCCCCACCGGGGCCATCCACCGGACCAACGTGGGCGACGTCGTGAACATCGACCCGAGCATCTGCATCGGATGCTCGGCCTGCGCCCAGAACTGCCCCTACGACGCGATCGTCATGCACGACCTGCAGGAGAAGTGGCCCGACGACGCGCTGCCCAAACGGCTCCGGGGCCAGGACCGGCAGGTCGCGAGCAAGTGTGACCTCTGCTACACCTCCTCGGCGGGCCCGGCGTGTGTCGCGTCGTGCCCCCACGGCTGTGCGTTCCGGGTGTCGACGCTCGACGAGTTCGACGCGCTCGTCGAGGCGAAGCGGGAGGCTCGGTCGTGAGCCCGCTGGTGCGCTCCGTGGGAGGGGCCAGCGAGGTCGCCCGGGGAGGCGCCAGGGGTGGAGCGCGGCCCAGGCCGTCGGCGGGAGGCGTGGCCCCGGGGGAGCGCCCGCTGGTCGAGCGGGTGATCGCCCTCCTCTGCACCGGACTGGCCGTGGTCGGGCTCGGCGCCTGGGCGTTCGAGCGCCTCTGGCGGGGTGGCTTCGAGGCGGGCTCGTGGGTCGGCATGGCCCTCGGATTCGGGGCCGCGGGGGCCCTCCTGGCCGTCATGGCATACTCGGTGCGCCGGTCCATGCCCTCGGTCCGGGCCCTGGGGAAGACCCGGCCGTACCTCCGCCTCCATCTGTGGGCGGGCGGACTCTTCGCCGTCCTCTTCCTCGCGCACACGGGATTCCGGGCGCCGTCCGGCCTCCTGATGGACGTGCTCTGGATCGTCTCGCTCTGGGTCGTGATCACCGGGGTCGTCGGGATGTTGCTGCAGCGCTGGATTCCGAGGGTGCTGGACGACACGTCGAGCCTCGAGGTGCACCTCCACCGGATCCCGGAGCTGGTCGAGGGGCTCCGGGAGCGCGCCGAAACCACGGCGAGGGGAGCCGGACCGGCCGTGCGCGCCTTCTACGAACGCGAAATGTCGGAGGAGATGGAGCGGGTGCGGACCGCCCTGCGCGTCCGCCCCGGGCGGACCGTCGCCCAGACGTTCCGGTCCAGCGAGTACGAGATCGTGCGTGGAACGCTGGACGCGGAAGGGGCCGCGGCCCTGGACGCGCTCCGGGAGCTCCACCGGGCGAAGGTCGACCTGGACCAGCACCACACCCTCCAGGTGCTCCTGCGGACCTGGCTGTTCCTGCACCTGCCCGCCGGCGTCCTCCTGCTGGCGCTCGTGGCGCTCCACGTGTTCTTCGTGTTCTACTTCTAGCCGGAGGGATCCCGCGTGCCCGAACGGCGCTTCGGCAAGGACGCCTTCTCCTGGATCCGGCTTCCGGTGTCCCGGGCGTACATCTACCCGCCCGGACGGCGAGGACTCTTCGCCCTCGGAGCCGGGCTGGCGTTGGTGGTCGGCGGGCTCTTCGCGGTCGACGCCTTCGCCGGCCGCGCCACGGCCGTGGCGGCCGGGGGTCTGACCGACAGCCACGCCCTCTTCGGCCGCGACTGCTCGACGTGCCACACGCCGTTCCAGGGCGCCGAGGACCTGAAGTGTGGAGGCTGCCACGGCCGGCCGGGCGAGGGGCTCGCGCGCTACGGGTGGGCCCGGCACTACCTCTACCGCTCGGAGGACTACGACCGGAGCGCCGCCACGTCGCTCGAGACGGGGTGCGCGGCCTGCCATGCCGAGCACAAGGGACGGGAGCGGTCCCTCCGGGCGGTGGCGGACGCCCGCTGCCTGACGTGCCACGAGCTCGAGGGAGGCTTCGAGGACCATCCGGAGTTCGACTTCGCCGCCGAGGGCACCCCCGACCAGCCGAACCTCGTCTTTCCCCACGTCCTCCACGTTCGGGAGGTCATGGAAGAGGAGGAGCTCGACGTCGTGGAGGACGCCTGCCTGGCGTGCCACGTCCCGACCGACGGGGGCCGCTCGTTCGAGCCCATCTCGTTCGAGACGAGCTGTGATGCCTGCCACCTGGGCGACGGTCGCACCGACCCCTTGCCCGTGATCGACGGGCCGGGGCCGGGGGTGTACACCCTCGACCGGATCCGGGCGACGGGCGGGCCCGACGCGCTCTGGGCCTTCTACTGGGACCCCAACGAGTTCCGCTCCCTCGGGCCCCGGGTCGCAAAGGGCCCCGTGTACCACCAGGACCCGTGGATCCTGTTCAACCTCCGGCGCATGCGGAAGGAGCTGTACCCGGGCACCACGCTGGCCGATCTGCTACGGGCGTCGGCCACGCTGCCCGGGGCTCCGAGCGCGCCCCGGGCGCTGTACGAGGAGGCCATTGCCACGCTCCGGCGACAGATCGAGGGGCTGGCCGGAGAGCCGTCCGAGGACGTCCAGGAGGAGCTCGATCGTCTCGAGGGCCTGCTGGACCAGCTGGAGAGCCGGCTGGACGATCCGCTCGAGCCCCTGGACGAGACGCGCTTCCTGGTCCGGCTCGCGGACCGTGCCCCGGGGATCGAGAGCGGCGAGATCGACGTCGAGGCCTACCGCGCGGTGATCGGCGACCTCACGGCCGAATGCACCGGGTGCCACGTAGTGGACGACGCGACCATCTCCCGCGTCCAGAAGGACCAGCGGACCCTCGTCCGGGCCGAGTTCGACCACCGGGCCCACGTCCTCGACGCCAGCTGCCTGGACTGCCACACGGCGATTCCGGTGCGCGACTACGCGTTCAGCGACGAGGACGTGCCGGCGGAGGTGGACCGGGCCGAGATCCTCAACCTCCCCGCCCTCGAGTCCTGCCAGAGCTGCCACTCGGACGACGGTCCGGCGGCCCGGTGCACGACCTGCCACGTCTTCCATCCGGACCGCGGAGCCGGGGCGCACCTCTCCCGCACGCGCCAGGGAGACGGACCGTGAGCGCGCCCGGGGCGCGGCTCCTCTGCAGGACCGGGGATTTCGCCGGGGCTACGTTCGAGCTCGAAGGAGACACGTCGATCGGCCGCCAGCGCGGCAACGCGGTCGTCCTGGACTCCGAGCTCCTCTCGCGCCGACACGCCAGGATCTGGGAGGAGGACGGGACGTGGTGGATCGAGGATCTCGACAGCCGCAACGGCACCCGGGTCGACGGGAGCGCCGTGGGAGAGCCCGTCCGGCTCGCCAGGCTGAACGTGATCACGCTCGCCGACGCCGTCGACCTGGTGTTCGTCCACGGAGCGGCGGCGCCGGCGGCCGAGGCCGCGGCCGAGCCCCCGGCACGGCCCGCGGAGGGGCTGGCCACCCGGGCGGAGCGGACCGCCTTCGGCGCGCTCCCCGAGGGCCTGGAGGAGGGCGACCGGGGACCCGCCACGGTCGCGGACCGGAGCGGCTTCGCCGCCCTCCCGGACGACGCGGCGGAACGGGAGTCGCCGGCCACCCGCGTCGACCGGGCCGGCTTCGGCGCGCTGCCCGACGACCTGGGCGACGGCTCGGAGACGCTGGTGCCGCCGGGCGCGCGCCAACAGGCCGCTCCGTCCCTCTCCCTCGCGGCCACCCTCCCGGGGAGCGGGTCCACGACCTTCCCCCTCCATCCCGGTGAGAACGTGCTGGGCCGCTCCGCGAGCTGCGACGTGCACGTCCCCGACGAGGGACACACGATTTCGCGCAACCACGCCGTCGTGCGCGTCGACGGCGACCGGGTCGTCGTGGAGGACCTGGACAGCGCCAACGGCGTCTGGATCGGCGACGAGCGGGTGGAGCGCGCCACCCTGGCCCCCGGGGACACGTTCAAGCTGGGCCCCTACCTACAGTTCACCCTGATCTCTTCATGAGCTCAATCTACCAGGAAGACGGCACGCTCCTCCTCGACCGGCCGGTGGATCTTCCGGAGGTCCTGGACATCCTGATCGTCGGAGGCGGTCCCGCCGGAACCGCGACGGCCTTCCGCGCCAAGGAGCTGGGGCTGAACGCCCTCGTCATCGACTTCGACGACCTCCTGAAGCGGATCCGCGACTACCCGAAGGACAAGCTCATCCTCCCGAGCTTCGGCGGGGGCGACAAGATGAAGTTCCCCGCGGGAGGCGAATGCGTCTCGCACCTGTACTTCGACCCGATCGACAAGGACGACATCTGCGCGACGTGGAAGCGCTACTACCGAAAGCTCGGCGTCCCCGCCAGGATCGGCGTCGAGCTGACCGGTCTCGAGCGCCAGCCCGACGGGACGTACCGGGCCGTCACCTGGAACCATCGGAGCCTGGAGCAGCAGGTCTACCGGGCGAAGCACGTCGTGCTCGGCCTGGGTCGGGGCGTGCCGCGCCGTTTCGACATCCCCGGCAGCACCGACGGGGTGGCCTACCGGCTGGACGACCCCGAGCGGTACCTGGAAGGCCCCGTCTGCGTGATCGGCGGTGGGACGTCGGCGGCCGAGGCGGTCATCGCCATCTCGAGGGTGAAGATGGAGGCGGACGAAGCCTGCCCCGTCTACTGGTCGTACCGCGGATCCAAGATGCCCCGCGTCTCGAAGGCGCTCTCCGACGAGTTCTTCGAGGCGTACGTCGGCAACGGCAACATCCGCTACCATCCGCACAGCGAGCCGGTGGCGGTCGTCCGGGACCCCGACCGCAACGAGCTGCTCTCCATCCGGGTGGACCGGAAGAGCCCGGAGGGCCGCCCGCAGGAGACCGTGCACCTGGAGTTCCCCAAGGAGCGGTGCGTCGCGTGCATCGGCGAGGATATCCCCGAGAAGTTCCTCGGCGAGCTGGGGGTGCAGATGGTGGACGCCGGCGCGCCGGGCAAGCCGAAGAAGATGATGGCGGTGACGCCGCTCCTGGAGACCCAGCAGCCGAACGTCTACATGGTCGGGGACCTCCTGAGCCAGTCCTACCTGGAGACCGACGACTTCGGCGCGCCGGTGGACTCCTTCCGGAAGGTGAAGCACCGGGGCAACATCAAGAGCTCCCTCCGGGACGGGGTGTTCGTCGCCGAGGTGATCCAGCAGCGCCTCCAGGGGCGACAGAACGTCGAGGTCGTCATCCGGGACGCCGACACGGAGGCCCGACCGGTGGAGCCCGAGGTGTTCGGGGCGGCGGGGCTGGAGACCGAGGAGCGGGACGCGGTGGTCACCCCGGAGGAGGAGGCTCCCCTCCAGACGGCCTTCCTGTCCCGTGTCACGCCGGCGGGCGTCGAGGCCGAGGAATACGACCTCAGGTCCGACCGCGTGACCACCATCGGGAGGACCGGGTGCGACGTCACCTTCCCCGAGGACACGCTCCTCTCGGAGGACCACGCCTCCATCTCCCACCGTGCCGGTGACTACTTCCTCCGGGACGACGGGAGCCGCGCCGGTACCTACCTCAAGGTGCGCCCCGGCCACGCCGCCCGGGTGGGCGAGGGTGCGCTGCTCCGGGCCGGCCGGCAGATCCTGGTCGTCCGGAGGGGAGACGACGGTCTCTTCGTGGCGCAGTACGACGGTCAGGGGCGGCCGGTCGGGCGCCACTGGCTCCGGGACGGGAAGACCACGGTGTTCGGCCGTTCGGGGGGCAAGCGGGCCCCGGACGTCGTCCTCGACGAGCAGGACCGGGTCCTGTCGCGCTTCCACTTCTCGGCGACGCCCAAGGAAGGCGGAGTCGAGATCGAGGACTTCAACAGCCGCAACGGGACCTTCCTCAAGATCGACGGGGAGCGTCTCCTGACGCACGGGGACGTCTTCCGGGTGGGCAACCAGACCTTCGAGGTCCGCCTTCGCGAGGACCTGCCCCAGAAGACCGGATCCATGCCGGCCTTCGTCCCGCCCGAGACGGAGGAGGAGCGGGCGCGGCTCGAGTCCGCCGCGACGCGGGCGGTGCCTGAGCCCGCGCCGGCGACCCCCACGGCGGAGCCCGCGCCGGCGGCGGCTCCGTCCGCCGGACCCAGCATCACCTTCTCGGGGCAGGACATCTCGGGTTCGATCGGCCCGGACGAGACCATCCTCGAGTGGGCGGACGAGAACGAGGTGGAGCTCGACTACGAGTGCTGGATCGGGATGTGCGGCTGCGACGCCATCCGGATCGTCGAGGGGGGCGAGCATCTCAGCGAGGTCGACCCCAAGGAGAAGAAGACCCTCGAGCGACGGGGCCTCGAGGCGGGCCCGTGTCGCCTGGCGTGCATGACGAAGTGCTCGGGGCCCGTCGTGGTGGAGGTCGTCGACTGAGTCCTCCGGCTCCACGACATCCGACGGATCCGGTTCGACCGGGGTCTTTCTCCGGGTCAAGATTGTGCGAGCGCGCTGGCGGGCCGCGGAAGGACACACTCGTTCGGCGACCCCGGGTCCCCTTATGTTGCAGGGTACGGATCCCAGTCGACGCGACCGCCTGGACGGTCCGCCCTTCCCCCCGGGGGCGCGGACGGGCGCCCGGACCCTTCGATGGCCGACGACACCTTCACCCGCTCCCACCCGCCCTACACCCGTGCGCTGGTCGTGGCGCTGGTGTACCTGGCGGTGTCGGCCGCCTGGATCCTGCTCAGCGACGCCGCGGTCGGCCGGCTGGTGACCGACCCGGTCTCCACTCGCTGGCAGACGTACAAGGGGCTCGGGTTCGTCCTGGCGACATCCCTCCTCATCTACCTTCTCGTCCACCGTGAGGTGGTCCGTGCGCGGGAGGGATCCCAGCGGCTCCGGGCCCTTGTGGAGCAGTCGCTTGCTGGAATCTACCTCATCCGGAAGGGGCGGTTCCTCTACGTGAATCCTGCGCTGGCGGACGTCTTCGGCTACGCTCCCGCCGAGATCATGAGCGACCTCGACGTGTCACGGCTGGTGTCGGAGAACGACCGGGAGCGGGTGATCGGCAACCTGGCGGCCAGGGAGGGGGGGACGCTGGAGGAGATGCAGTACCGCTTCACCGGGAGGACGAAGGACGGGGAGGACGTCCGGGTGGAGGTCCACGGCCGACGAGTGATGTGGGAGGGCCAGCCGGCGGTCCTCGGGATCCTGCTCGAGGTCGGCGAGCGGGAACGGCTCGAGCGTCAGGTCCAGGAGGCGCAACGCCTGAAGGCGCTCGGGGAGCTGACGGGGCAGATCGCCCACGACTTCAACAACTTCCTCACGGGCATCATCGGCCCGCTGGACCTCAGTCTTTCGGACCTTCCCGAGGACAGCCGTTCGCGTCCCGACGTGGAGCAGGCCCGGGCCACGGCCCTCCGAGCGGCGTCCCTCAGCCGGAAGCTGCTCGCCTTCAGTCGCAAGCGCCCGGCGCTGACCCGCCCCGTGGACCTCCGTTCCGTGCTCGACGAGATGGGACCGTTGATGGACCGGCTCGTGGGAGCGACGGTCACGCTGGAGGTGCGGCCGGGCCCGTCGGACTGCACCGTCATGATCGATCCGACCGACGCGGAGCAGGTCGTCATGAACCTCGTGCTGAACGCGGCGGAGGCGATCGACGGCTCCGGGCGGGTCACCGTCCACACGCGGCGGCTCGGGGTGGGGGGGACGGCGGATCAAGCCGACGGGGCGAGGGGGGCCGAAGTCGTGTGCCTCGAGGTGGAGGACGACGGGAGGGGGGTCCCCGACGAGATCCTCGACCACATCTTCGACCCGTTCTTCACCACGAAGGAGGATGGCACGGGGCTCGGGCTCTCGACCGTCTTCGGCATCGTCAGCCAGGCGGGGGGATCCATCGAGGCCCGGGGACTCCAGGGCGGGGGGACCCGGTTCGCCGTCACCCTTCCGGCGGCCGTGAACCGGCCCACGACGGGACCGTCGGAGGGCGCAGCCGGGGCGGCACGGCACGGCGGTGGGAAGGTCCTGCTCGTCGACGACGAGGAGGTGGTACGGGAGGTGACGCGCCGCGCCCTCGAGCGCCACGGCTACGCGGTGCTGACCGCCCGGGACGGGAAGTCCGCCATCGCGCTCGCGCAGGAGCGGAGCGGGTTCGATCTGCTCCTGACCGACGTGCAGCTTCCCGACATGGTGGGCCCCGACGTGGCCGAGCAGATCGCGAGCCTGGACCCCGGGGTCAGGGTCGTCTTCATGTCGGGCTTCTCGAACCGGGAGGTCATCGAACGGATCTCGGCCACCCCCTCCGTCCACCTGCTCCAGAAGCCGTTCCGCGTCGAGGAGCTGGTCGGGACCCTTCGCGCGGTCCTCGACGATCGTCCACCCACCCCCGAGGGCGCCGGGCCATGAGCGACTCGAACCACGATCGCCGGGAGCTCCGCACGCTCCTGGCTTCGTCGCCCGACCCCATCTTCATCAGCACCGTCGAGGGACGGCTCGTGGAGGTGAACCGCGCGTGCCGGGAGCTCTTCGGCATCGGCGAGGACGCCCTGGAAGAGCTTTCGGCCGTCGACTTCTACGTCGACCCCGACGACCGCGACCGCTTCCGGGAGACCCTGGAAGCCGAGGGCAGCGTGACGCGGTGGGAGGTGGAGCTCAAGTCGACGTCCGGGCGGACCTTCCTCGGGCGGATCGACGCCGCGGTTCGGCTGGACGACGGGGGCAACCCCACGGGCATCATGGGCTTCGTCCGCGACGCCACCCGGGAGAACGAGGCCCGGGCGGCCCTCGTCGAGGCGGAACAGCGCTACCGGTCGCTGGTCGGACACAATCCCTATCCGGTCTACGGCTTCGACCTCGAAGGCCACTTCGTCGAGGCCAACGCGGCGGTCGAGCGCCTCCTCGGCTACTCCCTGGACCAGATCCTCGGCATGCCGTTCCTGCACATCATCGCTCCCGACGATCGGGAGCGGGCCGAAGAGATCTTCAGCCGGACCCTGGCGGGCGAACCACAGACGTACGAGCTGGAGGTCGTGCACCGGGACGGACGCCACCTCGTCATCGAGGGCGTCTCGATCCCCATCCTCGGGACCGCCGGCGTGGTGGGAATCCACGGCGTGGCCCGCAACGTCACCGCCCAGCGCCGGGCCCAGGCGGAGCTCCGGGAGCAGTGGGCCAGCTACCGGACCCTGTTCGACAGCGTGACCGAGGGCATCTACATCCATGCGCCGGACGGGCGCTTCGTCGACGTCAACGAAGCCGCCGCGGCCATGTTCGGGTACACCCGGGACGAGATCATCGGCGAGACCCCGGCCTTCATCTCGTGCACGGACCGGGTCGATCTGGACCTGGCGATGGAGCACGTCAGCCGCGCGCTCGCCGGTGAGCCCCGCTACTTCAGCTGGTGGGGCCGGCGGAAGGACGGCGAGTGCTTCCCCATGGAGGTCAGCCTCTCCCGGGGCCGGTACTTCGGGCGGGACGTCGTCATCGCCGTGACCCGGGACGTGACCGAGACGCGGAGGATGGAGAGGCAGCTCCGCCAGGCCCAGAAGATGGAGGCCGTGGGCCGCCTGGCGGGTGGCGTGGCCCACGACTTCAACAACGTCCTCACGGCCATCCAGGGGCACTGCGAGCTCGCCATCGAGGACGTCCGGCCGGCCGACCCGGTGCGGAAGGACCTCGAGGAGATCCGGGCCAACGCCGATCGGGCCGCTCGGCTCACCCGGCAGCTCCTGGCGTTCTCGAGGCGTCAGATGCTCCATCCGGAGGTCCTGGATCCGGCCGTGGTGCTCGCAGAGGTGAAGGCGATGCTGGCGCGTCTCATCGGTGAGCACATCGAGCTCTCGTTCGACATCGACGACGGGCTCTGGCCGGTGGAGGTGGACCGGGCTCAGCTCGAGCAGGTGGTGATGAACCTCGCCCTGAACGCACGGGACGCCATGCCGTCGGGCGGGCGGCTCGAGGTGACGCTCGACAACCACGTGCTCACCCCCGAGGCGGCCACGGCCCGGCCCTACGAGATCCGTCCCGGGCGATGGGTGCGACTCTGCGTCAGCGACACGGGCGCGGGCATGGACGCGGAGACGGTGCGCCACATCTTCGAGCCCTTCTTCACGACCAAGGACCAGGGCGACGGGACCGGCCTGGGCCTCGCGACGGTCTACGGGATCGTCAAGCAGTCCGGGGGTTTCATCGAGGTGGACAGCGTGCCGGGACGGGGCACGAGCTTCGAGCTCCTGCTGCCGGCCGTCGGGAGCGAGGTGTCTCGGCCCCCGGACGCGGGCGACGAGCGGGGGGGACCGCGGATCGAGCTCGCGACCGCCACCGTCCTGATCGTCGAGGACGAGGCCGCGGTCCGCTCTCTCGGCCGCCGCATCCTCGAGCGGCACGGGTACCGGGTCCTCGAGGCGGCCCATGCCCAGGAGGCCCTCCGGATGGTGGAGGGTGAAACCGGAACCATCGACCTGCTCCTGACCGACCTGGTCATGCCGGGGATGAGTGGAAGGGAGCTGATCGAGCGCCTGCAGCACGAACGCCCCCAGCTGCGGGCGCTCGCCATGAGCGGCTATTCCGACGACGAGGTGGGTCGGGCCCCCGGCCAGGCCAAGCTCCCGTTCCTGGAGAAGCCGTTCACGCCCAACGCGCTGGTCGCGAAGGTCCGGGAGATCCTGGAGTGATGGCTCCAGCCTGACCTCCGAGGACTCGAGAGGCCCCGGGGCCGGAACCCGGCGGTTTCGACGACGGACCTCCCGCGCCGGTGATGGTGTCTGACCGAAACGAGTATTATTCTCGGTCATGACGTTCCCCCCCGAGCCAGCCGCATGACGCACGACGACGGACAGACGCCCCCGGTCCCGGACGACGACTCCGAGCGCCAGACCGTGGTGGTGGCCTCGGCCATGCCGCTCTCCCTGCGCACGCGACCGGTGGAGCATCCTTCGATTCCCGAGGGTGCCGTCGGGCTCGGCACGTACATCGAGGACCGTCTCCTCGGCCGGCAGGCCATGAAGGAAGAGACGATTCCCGCGTACGTGACGCTCCTGTCCGTGCCACGGCGGCTCGCCTACGTGGCGTACGACAAGGAGGACGGAGCCGTCGAAGGCCAGCTGGCGGCGCTGGTCAAGCCCTCGGAGATCGCCGCCCTCGGCGGGCGTCCGGAGGGCCACGAGCCCGGCGAGTCGGAGGAGCCCTGGAAGGAGAGCGTCCCGTCGTACGAGTCTCCCGAGGGAGACATCCCCGACCCGAGCGCGTCGTCGTCGGACGACGATCACGTCGCGCTCCTGCCTCTGGGGCTCGTGGTGAGGATGTCCCAGCGTCGGGTCCATCCGGACGACCTCGCCGCGGAAGCGGCCGACGTGCTGCGCACGGTGGTCAACGAGGGCTCGGTCGAGATCGTCGACCAGTTCCTCGACACGATCTGAGCCACGGGACGCCGGCCGGCGTTCCACCCTCGTCGTCGTACTCCATCCCCTCCTCCGGGCATCCCCGCCGGGGGCGCGTAGGCTCGCGCGGCCGGTGAGGACCGACTAGAATGGACGTTGACGGTTCGTCAGTGTTCTTCACGGCCGTCCCCCGGCTCACGGGCTGGACGGCCATGTCCCGGGAGGACCGCGCATGGCTGTCTTCGAGCTCACCGTCAACGGTGTCGACCACACCGTCGACGTCCCCCCCGACACCCCGCTGCTGTGGGTCCTGCGTGACACGCTGGGACTCACGGGCACGAAGTACTCGTGCGGCATGTCCGTCTGCGGCGCCTGCACGGTGGACCTGGACGGCACGCCCACCCGCGCCTGTGTGACGCCCATCGCCGGCGCCCAGGGCCGGAGGGTCACCACCATTGAAGGCGTCGAGGCGTCCCACCCCCTCCAGCGAGCGTGGGTGGACGAGCAGGTGGTCCAGTGCGGCTACTGCCAGCCGGGCCAGATCATGCAGGCTCGGGCGCTGCTCGAGACGAACCCGGATCCGACCGACGAGGAGATCGATCGCCACATGGCGGGGAATCTCTGTCGCTGCGGGACGTATCTGCGCGTGCGTCGGGCCATCCGTCGCGCGGCGCGGGAGGTGAACGATGGCTGAATCGACGCGTGGGACCCCGGTGAGCCGGCGCCTCTTCGTCAAGCAGGGGGCGGTCGCGGGGGCCGGGCTGGTCCTGGCGGTGCATCTCCCGCTCGACCAGCTCCGCGGCGCCCTGGTGGGAGCCGGGACCGGTGGGGGAGGGGTCGCCGACTTCACCCCGAACGCGTGGATACGCATCGGGACGGACGGGATCGTCACCATCGTGGTGGACGAAGCCGAGATGGGGCAGGGAGCCATGACGACCGTGCCGCAGATCGTGGCCGAGGAGCTCGAGGCCGACTGGTCCCTCGTCCGGGCCGGACCCGTGCCCTCGGATCCGAGCTCGTGGCCGCGCTCCATCTCGACGGGAGGGAGCACGACGGTGCGGCTGGGGTGGGAGACGCTCCGGAAGGCCGGTGCCGCGGCCCGGGAGATGCTGCGCGAGGCCGCCGCGCTGGAATGGGGCGTGGAGACCGGGGAGTGCCGGGCCGTCGAAGGGACCGTCCGCGGCCCCGGGGGACGCAGCCTGACGTACGGCGAGCTGGCCGACCGGGCAGCGACGCTGGACGTGCCCGACGATCCGCCGCTCAAGGACGAGGCCGACTTCCGGATCATCGGGCAGCCCCTCACGCGGCTCGACCTGGCGGAGAAGGGTCGGGGCGAGACGGTGTACGGCACCGACGTCCGGCTGGACGGGATGAAGTACGCCGTGCTCGCGCGTCCTCCGTCCTTCGGCGCCACCGTCGCGTCGTTCGACGACGGGGCCACGCGCGGAAGGGAGGGCGTCGAGGACGTCCTGGAGACGCCCCACGGGGTCGCCGTGGTGGCGAGCAGCACGTGGGCGGCGCTCCAGGGCCGCGACGCCCTCCAGATCCGCTGGGACCGGTCGGCCGCCGAGTCCGTAGGGACTCCCGGGATGTCGAGGCGGGCCAGGGAGCTGGCCTCGTCCGAAGGCGAGGTGCTCGAGGAGCGGGGGGACGTGCAGGGTGCGCTGGGCCGGTTGGATCGCGCGATCGAGGTCGACTACGAGCTGCCCTTCCTGGATCACGCGCCGATGGAGCCGCTCAACGCGACGGCGCTGGTTCGTCGTGACGGTCGCGTGGAGGTGTGGGTCCCCACCCAGGTGGCGACCGCCTCCCAGCAGGCCGCGGCGCGCACCGCCGGCGTGCCGGTCGATCAGGTCGTCATGCACGTGCCGGGAATCGGGGGCGGCTTCGGACGCCGCCTGAACACCGACGACGTGGAGCAGGCGGTGGCCCTGGCCATGGAGATGCCGGACGTGCCGGTCCAGCTCTTCTGGACGCGCGAGGACACCACCCGCCACGGCTTCTACCGGCCGTACACGTATCACCGGATGCGGGGGGGGCTGGACGCCGGAGGCGCTCCCGTGGCGTGGAGCCATCGCCTGGTGGGGGTGGGCTCCACCGGCGTGATCGCGGGAGGGGCCACGGCCGTCCCGTACCAGATCCCGAACTTCCGGGTCGACCTCCACCGGGGTTCCTGGAACGTCCCCACCGGAGCCCTTCGCTCCGTGGGCTACACCCAGAACGGCTTCACGGTCGAGGCGTTCGTGGACGAGCTTGCGGCCGCCGCCGGGAGGGACCCGTACGAGTACCGGCGGGAGCTCCTGGCCGACGAACGCCTCCGGAACGTCCTGGACGTCGCGGCCGAGCGGGCGGGCTGGGGCACGCCGCTGGGTGAGAACCGCGGACGGGGCATCGCGGCCGTCTTCTCCTTCGGGTCGTACGTCTCGGAGGTGGCGGAAGTCACCGTGGAGAACGACAGGGTGCGCGTGGACCGGATGGTGTGCGCCATCGACCTCGGGCGCGCGGTGAACCCCGACGGTGTCCGGGCCCAGATCGAGGGCGGCGTCGCCTTCGGTCTGACCCACGCCCTGAAGGGGTCCATCACGCTGGAGAGCGGCGGCGTGCGCGAGGGCAACTTCCACGACTACCCGCTCCTCGGGATCCGGGAGATGCCGGAGGTCGAGGTTCACATCGTGGAGAGCGGTGAGCACCCGGGGGGCGTCGGAGAGCCCGGGGTGCCGCCGGTGGCGCCCGCCGTCGCCAACGCGATCTTCCAGGCCACGGGCCGGAGGGTGCGGCGAATGCCCATTCGCATGGGGGAGCTGAGCAGCGTGTCGGATCAGGGGGCGTAGGCCTCCCCGCTCGTCAGCTCTCGGGGACCGCCCCGGCCCCGTCGGCCGGGCGCGGCTCCCCGGCTTCGTCCGCCCCGTCCGGACCGCCCACGATCCGGCTCGCCACGTCGGCGAGCTCCTCGGCGAGGGCGTACGTGCGGGAGCCGCTGCGCCGCGCCATCGCGGACCAGACGAGACGCCCCAGCGCGAAGGCGACCAGCCCCAGCACGAGGGCACCGAGCAGGCCCGCCGCCGTTCCACCCACCCACTCCAGGCCCATCGTGAGGCCGAACATCGCGCCGTACCCCGCCGGGAGCCCGTGGACGATCCCCGCGATGGCCCCGCTGTACCGTTCCTCGACCCGGATCAGCGTCTCCTCGCCCTCGGGCTCCAGGGAGACCTGCCGGTCGAGGTGCCGCTGGTGGGCGGTCCATCGCACGGCTCCCAGCGCCTCGCTGACCGTGCCCTGAGCCGGCACGCGCTCCTCGACGACCCGCACCAGCCGTGCCATCCCCCGCTCGTCGAGTCGGCCGTCCACGGACCGGATCGCGCGGTTCAACCGGGGCGGTCCCCAGAGGGCCTCGAGCCCGGGGGGTAGGGGGCGGTTGAGCTCGCCCACGGCCCGGGAGATGTGCTCGGGCCGGATGCCCACTTCCCGGCCGATCTCCTGGAGCTGCGTCAGCGTGAGGCCTCTGGGCCCTGCCGGCAGGAGCGCGTCGTCGGAGGGTCGCTGCCGGTCTGGCTCCTTCCGCTCGATGGACGCCGCCCGCTCGAAGATCCTCGCCATCTCGCGCTCGGTGAACCTTCGCTCCGTCATGGGGCCTCCGGAACGTGGGACATCGACGGTGACGGTCGGAATACGGTGGACGGGTCCCTCGGCTTCACGGTCGTGGGTCGGCCCACCCCGCTCCCGGGACGGGCTCCCCGGGAGCCCTCGACCGTCGCGGGCTCAGCCCGGGTGGCCTCCGGGTGCGGAGGCCGACTCCCGGGTCGCGGACTTCCCGGGCGGGGAGAGGAGCTCGCGATCGAAGGCCTGGGCCTCCCGGAGCCGCTCGACCTCGGCCTCGAGGCTCTCCACCGCGCGGGCCAGGGCCACGATCTGGGTACGGTCTGCGCCCATCGCCCCGGACTCACGGAGCGCCGACGCCAGGGTCTGGACGAAGGGCCTGACCGCGAAACGGAGGGTCAGCGCGAAGGTGACGCCTGCGACCGGGATCATGACCAGCAGGATCCCGAAGATCGGAATGAGGAACTGAAGCTCCATCTGGACGGACGACCTCCTTCCCCGGTCGGGGCACGTGAACGAGCATCTGACCGGCACTACGGGCCCCCGGGGCCCACGTTTCGCGTGACCGCGGGCCCTCTGGCCGACGGAGCTCGGACCGGCGCCCGCCGCTACCTACCTCCGCCTCCCGACCCGTCGGTCCGAACCACCGGGTAGTCGAAGGAGCGGTCGGGGTAGGGCGGCGCCACGGGGACCCCCCGCGGGTCCTCGTCCAGCCGGTCCAGCAGGTACTCGATGGCCGTCTCCAGCTGGGCGTCCCGGCCCTCGAAGGTGGCGTGGGGCAGGTTGTCCACCACCACGTCGGGGACCACTCCGACCTGCTCGATGAGCCATTCGCTCTCGGGGCCGTACACGCCCATCATCGGAGCCCGGGCGAGGCCCCCGTCGCTGAGGCGGTTGACGCTGGAGAGCCAGATCTCGCCCCCCCACGTCCGCGTTCCGATCACGGGCCCGAGACCGAGACGTCGGAACCCGTCCGCGAACGCTTCGCCGTCGGAGGCGGTGCTCTGGTCCACCAGCACCACGAGGTGGCCACGGAAGGCGTACTGCATGTTCCAGGTGTTCCGGCCCACCCGCGACTTCCAGTACATCCACGCCTCGCGGATGAGGTCGTTCAGGATGAAGCTGTCGATGTTGCCGCCGCGGTTGGTGCGCACGTCGACGATGAGTCCACCGCGGTCGAAGACGGGGAAGAACTGGCGGTACCACTCGGTGATGTTGCCGCCTCCCATGGCGCGCAGGTGGACGTAGCCGAGGCGCCCTCCGCCCGCTTCCTCGACCCGCTCCCGCCGGGTGACCTCCCAGTCGGTGTAGCGCAGGTCGCGCTCGCCGGCCATGGGCACGGCCACCGCCTCGAAGGGCTCGCCCCCGGCGGCGGGTCGGACGGACAGCAGCACCTGGCGCCCCGCCTGCCCTCTCAAAAGGGCCCCCGGGTCCCGGACGTCCAGGGCGTTCCGGCCGTTCACGGCGACGATCACGTCGCCCTCGTCGATCCCGAGGGCCGGGTCGGCCAGGGGACTGCGCTCGTCGGGGTAGTCCGGGTCGTGACGGTAGATCTTCTCGATCCGGTAGCCGCCGGCCGCCGCGTCCCGGGCCAGTCGCGCCCCGAGGGAAGCCACGTCCACGTCCTCGGGGCCGTCCCGGAGGTCGCCGCCCCGGACGCTCGTGTGCAGCGCGCTCAGCTCGCCCACCACCTGCCCGATGACGTCGCTCAGCTCGTCCCGGGTGGTGACGCGGGCGACCAGGGGGAGGTAGCGATCGCGCACGGCCTCCCAGTCGACCCCGTGCATGTCCGGGTCGTAGAAGTAGTCGCGCTCCAGCCGCCACGCGTCGATGAAGATCTGGCGCCAGTCCTCCCGCGGGTCGAGGGCGAAGGACCATCCGTCGAGACCCACCGCCGCGTCGGAGAGATCCGCCCGGGCGGCCCGGGCGTCCACCACGAAGAGGTCGTTCCGGCGCCTCACGAGCAGCTTCCGTCCGTCGGCCGAGAGCTCGTAGCCGCTGACGCCCTCGGCGACCTGGACCGGCTCGGGCTCGTCGCGACCGACCTCGATCGCCATCAGGTTCCGTCCCGGGCCCTCCTCGGCCGCGTCGGTCCAGAAGAGCACCGTCCGGCCCGCGGTCAGCTGGCGGTGGTCTCCCGCCGGCACGGGCACCCGCCACACGCGCTCCGCCAGGCCCGCGGCGTCGATCACGACGGCGGGCGGCTCGGCCGCGGCTTCTTCGGGCCCACCCGCTCGATCCCGCGCCTCCCGCGACGCCGCTCCCCGGTCACCGCCGTCCTCGGCCTTCTCGTCCTCTTCGGGCATCAGCTCGTCGCGTGGACGGAAGGGGGTGTCGCCCCCCTCCCGGAGCGCCACCGCGTAGAGCTCCATGGGCTCGGGGAAGTAGGGGGTCGGGGCCCGGGCGCCCCAGGGGCTGCTCACGGCGGAGCGGAGGTTCCGGTCGCTGAGGAAGTAGAGGTGCTCGCCGTCGTGGGACCACGCCGGGCTCGTGCTGTTGACCCGGTCGCTCGTGACCCGGAGGGTCTCGCCGGCCCGGGTGTCGTAGAGCTGGATGCGCTGGAAGGAGTTCGGCGCCTGCTTCCGGTACGCGAGCCAGCGTCCGTCGGGTGACCACGCGAGGTCACCGGCGCCGTCCCGGTCCTCCGTGATCACGCGGCCGTCGCTCCCGTCGGCGCGCATGACCCACAGGTCGGCGTTGTTGTCCGTGTAGGCGATCCACTCCCCGTCCGGAGACGGCACGCCCTCGAACCGGAGGATCGCTCCGTCGTCCGTGAGGGGCTCCGGCTCTCCGACACCGTCGACGGGAAGCGTCACGAACTCCAGCTCGCCGGTGGCGTCGGAGAGGGCGAGCACCCCCTCGCCGTCGGCCGTGAACGTCGCGTCCCGGTACCGTACGCCGTCGTCCCGGGACAGCCGGGCCAGGCGCCCGGAGCCGGCGGGAGCCACGAAGACCCGTCCGCGGGCGGTGAGCACGACGGCCTCCCCCTCGGGGTGGAGGTGGACCGAGGTCAGGTGCTCCATGGGCTCGGTCTCCCACTTCTCCCGGAGCTGGTCGAAGTCGCTCGCCAGCGTGATGGGGATCCTGCGTGGCGCGGCCGAGCCCACGTCCCACCGCCAGAGGTCGGCTCCTACGTTGTAGACGATCGTGCCGTCGGAGAGCGTCGGATCCCGGATGTCCATCCCGCTGTGGCGGGTGTGCTGCCGCACGTCCGTACCGTCCTCCGCCATGGACCAGAGGTTCATCGTTCCGTCCCGGTCGCTCACGAAGTAGACCCGACCGTCCCACCACATCGGGCTGTGGCTCTCGCCGATCCAGTCGCCGGTGAGCTCGACGGCCTCCTCTCCGGCGTCCAGGTCGAAGCGCCACACGTCCCGGGCGGTGCCGCCCTCGTATCGCTTCGTGACGTTGCCGTGATCCGCGGGTCGCACGAAGAAGAGCGTCCGCCCGGTGTCGTCGAACGCTCCCTCGGTCGCCTCGTACAGTGGGATCGGGGTCCGGGCGCCGGATCCGGGGTCGAGCATTACCAGCTGCAGGCGGGGGAGAGTGGCGTACCGGCTGGTCGTATAGACGAGGCGACCGTCGGGCGTCCACGTGGTCGCCTCCGAGCGCTCGCCCTCGTAGGTCTGCCGAACCGTCGGCCCGCCCGCCAGCGGCATGGTGTAGAGCTCGTTTGGACCCTCGTAGACCGCGGTGAAGGCGAGGGTGGTTCCGTCCGGCGAGATGGTCGGGTGGGACTCGAGGCCGGGATGGGTGGTGAGTCGCCGGGCCGTGCCCCCCGCGAGGGGAACGCTCCACAGGTCTCCCTCCGCCTGGAAGACGAGGGTCTGGCCGTGGAGCGCGGGATCCCGATAGAAGCCGAGCCCGTCCTCCACCGAGCCGACGTCCGCCGGCTCGGTGTGGTCGATCAGGACGGGCGCGCTCGCCCGCGTCGCGCCGGGGGTCGTCTGGGCCGCGAGGCCCGGGCCGAGGAGGAGCGAGGCGGCGAGGGTGAAGGCCGACCACTTCGGGATCGCGGGGGTGCGCATGGCGGTGGCTCGTGGGAGGGTGGACGTCGTCGGGTCGCTCCCGCATCCTATCTGCATGGGGCGGTGGGAGCCAAGCCGGCGTTGGAGCGGGGCTTCTCGGCCCCCATGTTGCATGGCACCCGTCCGCACGCCGAGCCCCCGACCCCGCAGGAGGCGACCGCCATGTCCCGCGCGTTCGTGAACGAGGATGCCGGTTCGAGACCGGATCCGCGCTACGACCTTCCCGACCCCGACTCCGAGTACTACGACGAAGCCGCCGCGTGGGCGCTCATCCAGGGGGCCGACGCCGGGGACTCCAGGTCGGCCGAACGGGCCACCGGCTACAAGTGGGGCGAGGCCCGGCTGGTGCCGCACGTGAGGGCCATCCTGGACCGGGCGGAGGACGAAGAGCGGACCCGCGTGGCGCAGCTCGCCCGTCGCTTCCTCCGGGCCGCCGGGCGGGAGGGATCGGAGGGCTGACGTGGGGTGGGAGCTGCCTCAGCGCAGCACGGGCGCGAGCGACGCCATCACCCCGGGCCGGGAGGTGCGCGCCCTCACCGGCGGCCGGATGGCGCGGTCGCAGCACTCGCAGTCCGCTCCCCCCTCCAGGCACGGCACGCCGTCGGCCTGACCTTCGGGACACAGCACGCCGAGTCCGCGCTC
The DNA here is from genome assembly GCA_050050315.1 of Gemmatimonadota bacterium. Classification (GTDB taxonomy): domain Bacteria; phylum Gemmatimonadota; class Gemmatimonadetes; order Longimicrobiales; family Gaopeijiaceae; genus JASFUL01. Next base: position 345 of record JASFUL010000012.1, on the reverse strand, counting down.
CCAGCAGGGCGCGTCGTCCGGCGCCACCGTTCGGGGTCGTGGAGCGTTCATCGTTCCTCCTCGGGGCAGGCGTCGACCCTACGTCGATACTCGAATCTTCGGGACGGGGCCGGGTCGTGCAATCACCCGGAAGCGGCATCCGTGGGAGATCGGGGGATTCCCCTCCAGGATCGGGGAGATCTCCCCACAGGGACCGGGCCGGTGGGGGCTCCGGGGGTCGGACCTCCGACCTCCCGGGCCCGTGCGAGGGGGCTCCGACGCCCGGCGGCGGTCGAACCGACGGGCGGGGATCCGGTATCACTCCGCGTCCTCCGGTCCCGAGATCCACCCGCTCCGTCGCCGACC
>JASFUL010000011.1:0-27036 GCA_050050315.1 Gemmatimonadota bacterium | reverse complement strand
AGGGCGGAACACCTGGCAGAACGTGGTGACGTCGTGCTCGTCGTGTAACAACCGGAAGGGCAACCGGCTCCCCCGGGAGGCGGGCATGCGGCTCCTCACGGACCCCGGCGAGCCGAACTACGTGCACCTCGTGTGGGCGGTGCGGCGGGTGACGCCGATCCAGGCCAAGTGGATCGGGATGTTCTACGGCGAGGCCACGGTCCGGGCGCTACGGGGGCGTCCCTACTCGTCCAGCCAGGCGTACGGGCGCTCGTAGAACTGGCCGAAGCCGCGCACGGTCCCCGCGTGCGTGTACTCCTTCCAGCGGATGATCCACCCGCGGACCTCGTCCTGGGTGACCTCCCAGCTGAAGCCCGGGAACTCCTTGCGCTCGGCCAGGAAGCGCGCGAGGTGGGCCGGGAGGTTCGGGACGCCTTCGACCGACAGGTCCTGAACGTCCTCGATGAGCTCCTGCTGGATGTTGGACTCCGACAGCTTGAGCGACCGGATCGCTTCCTCGACCTGGCTGATCACGTCCTGGAGCCGGGTGTCCGGGGAGCTGCCCGAGCGGTTCTTGATCTCCCGCAGGATCAGCCGGGTGCCCGGAGCCGTGAGCTCCTCTCGCACGCGCTGCAGCTGCAGCAGCAGCCGCTCGTGCATGCGCAGGAGCTGGGAGTATTCCCGCTTGGCCTGGAAGTCGGGGTCCACGTCAGCGCGTCTCCGGCGGATCGGGCGGGACCGTCCCGGCGCCGCGGGCGTGGGGGCCGGTGTCCATCAATCGTCGTCGGGAAAGAGACGGTCCCGAAGCTCGTCCTGCAACTCTCGTTCGCGTTCCAGAGCTTCCTGCACGATCCGCGCCGAATCCTCGATCGACGGGTCCGTGTCCTCCATCTCCGCGGGCGCGTCCGCCTCTTCCTCCCCCTTCCGGGGAAGGAGATTGCCCGTGCAGCGCACTTCGTAGGCGAAGAGCATCCGTCGCAGCTCCCCCATGAGCTTCATGATGGCCGGGGAGCGTTCGAGCAGATCGCCCCGCTCCTCGAGCTTCAGCACCAGCCGCGCGAAGCGGGCGAGGCGCTTGCGGAGCTGCTCCGGTGTGATGTCGTCGTAGGTGCCCATGGATCCTGCTCCTGCCACTACGCGTGCGGGTGGGATGGGCTGCCCCCCGGCCCTCCGGCCAGCTGGATCCGCGCGTCGAGGGCGACGCCGCCGTCCGGACGGGCGAGGAAGGGATTGACGTCCAGCTCGTGGATGCGGTGGTGCTCTCCCACGAGCTGGGAGATGCGCTGGACCACCTCGACGAGCTGCTCCACGTCGACCGCGGGCTCGCCTCGGACGCCTTCGAGCAACTCGCTGGCCCGGATGGAGTGGATCATCTCCCGCGCGTCGATCTCCGAGACCGGCTGCACCCGGAACGCCACGTCCCGCAGCGCCTCCACGTAGACCCCACCGAGCCCGAACATCAGCAGGGGGCCGAAGCTCGGATCGGTCGTCATTCCCACGATCGTCTCTTTGCCCCCGGTCTGGAAAGACCCGATCAGGACGCCCCGGAGGTCGGCCCCCGCGTCGTCGGCCGCGCCGGTCGCCTCCCGGTACGCGTCCCGGAGGCCAGCCTCGTCGCGCACGTCCAGCTTCACCACGCCGACGTCGGACTTGTGGACGATGTCGGGGGAGACGGCCTTCAGGACCACGGGGTAGCCGATCTCGGCGGCGGCGGCCGCCGCCGCCTCCTCGTCGTGCACCAGGCGGTGCTCGACGACGGGGATACCGTACGCCTGGAACACCTCCAGCGCCTCGGGCTCCAGCAGGCGGTGCCGCCCTTCCGCAACCGCCCCGTCGAGGATGGCCCGGACCCTCGCCCGGTCCACCTCGAACACGGTGGGGTCCTGGACCGGCCGTTCCAGCCAGCGACGGTAGCGGCAGAGGCCGGCCAGCGCCGCCGCGGCCGACTCGGGGAAGGAGTAGGCGGGGATGCCGGCGTCGTGGAGCTCGGCCCGGCCCTCGGGGAGGCCCTCCCGCCCCATGAGCACGGCCAGCACGGGCTTGTCGCCGTGCTCCTCCTGGGCCGCCACGATGGCGCTCGCCACGTCCACCTGGCGGATCCCCAGCGGGGGCACGAACGCGGCGATGGCGGCGTCCACGGCGTCGTCGCAGAGGACGAGGTCCAGGGCGACGCGGTAGCTCTCCGAGGTGGCCGACGCGATCATGTCGACGGGGTTGCGGACCGAGGCCTCGGCCGGGAAGACCTCGTTCAGCCGATCCTGCGTGGCGGGCGACAGCTCGACCACGTCCAGCCCCGCGGACTCGCAGGCGTCGGCGATGATGATGCCCGGTCCCCCCGCGTTGGTGATGATGGCCACCCGGTTCCCCCGGGGAACGGGCTGCTCCTCGAGGGCCATGGCCAGGTCGAAGAGGTGCTCCACCGAGTCGGCGCGCAGCACGCCGCACTGGGCCAGGAGGGCGTCCGTGGCGACGTCCGCCCCTCCTGCCAGCGCTCCCGTGTGCGACGAGGCCGCCCGCGCCCCGGCGGACGTCCTCCCCGACTTCACGACCACGATCGGCTTCTTGCGCGTCACCCTGCGGGCGATGCGGGTGAAGCGCCTGGGGTTCCCGAAGCTCTCGAGGTACATGAGGATGACGCGCGTGTCGGGATCGTCCTCCCAGTACTCCAGGAGGTCGTTTCCGCTCACGTCCGGCTTGTTGCCCACGCTCACGAAGTGGTGGATCCCGATCCCGAACTCGGCCGCGTAGTCGAGGATCGTCACGCCGAGGGCGCCCGACTGGCTCATGAAGCTCGACGGCCCCTGAGGGGGCATCGTGGGCGCGAAGGTGGCGTTCATCGAGGTGTCGAACCCGGTGTTCAGGACGCCCATGCAGTTGGGCCCGACCAGGCGCATCCCGTAGGAGCGGACCATCCGCATGAGGGCCTTCTCCCGCTCTACCCCGTCGCCGCCCACCTCCTTGAAGCCGGCCGTGATGACCACGAGGCTCTTCACGCCCTTGCGGCCGCAGTCGTCCACCACCGCCAGCACGTGCTGCTTGGGCACGACCAGGACGGCCAGGTCCACCTCGTCGGGGATCGCCTCCACGGAGGGGAAGGCGGGGATGGAGTGGATCGCCCGGGCGTTGGGGTTGACCGGATAGACCACTCCCTGGTAGCCGTGTGTGAGGAGGTTGTGCAGGATCTGCCAGCCGATGGTGCCCTTCCTGCGGGAGGCGCCGACGACGGCGATGGACCGGGGTCTGAAGAGGCGGTCGAGGTCGTGGGACATGACTGAACATAGCCGACGGCCAGAGGGGCTTGAAGTCCCGACGGACCCCGCCGCGACACCTTTCCCAGAGGAGCTTGGAGATGCCGGAGGCGTCACTCGTCCGGACCGTGCGCTTCAGCGCCGGACACCACTACGGGAGGCCCGACTGGAGCGACGAGGAGAACCGTCGAGTCTTCGGGTCCGCCGTCCACCCCCACGGTCACAACTGGGCCCTCACGGTCACGGTTCGAGGCCCCGTGGACCCCGAGACCGGCTTCGTGGTCGACCTCGGCGAGCTGGACACCCTCCTTCGTACCGAGGTCGTGGAGCGCTTCGATCAGCGGGACCTCAACGAGGAGGTCGCGCCGGTGCGTGAGGGAGCCATGCAGCCCACTACCGAAGCGCTGGCCCGGTGGCTCTACGAGCGCCTCGCCCCGCGGATCCCGGGCACGGCGCGGCTCGTCCGCGTCCGCCTCGCGGAGAGCCACGACCTGGCCGCGGAGTATCGGGGCTCCGCTTGAAGCGTGGGGCCGTACAGGCCCATCTTACCGGGGTCCGCCGACGCCCCCAACCCACCGCCCCCATGGCCGACCGCCCCGACCGAGCGCCACCGCCCGAGGACCGGCCCCCCTCCGGGGACCGGGACCCGGAGGAGGAGTCCGCGCGTCCCCCGTCGGTCCGCGAGGGTCTTCCGCCCGCACGCCCGAGGAGGCCGAGGTCGGCCCGGGACGCCACCGCGGAGACGGAGCCCCGCCCGGGGGGTCCGGTGCCGGCCCGCCAGGCCATGGCGGGGGAGAAGGGAGAGGAGAGCGCGCGGCCGACGCCGGTGCGGCAGGCGATGGAGGCCGAGCGCGACGCCCCCCAACCGGTGGAGCCCCCGACGCTGGCCTTCGCCGTGGGTGACCAGGAATGGATCGCCCGGGTCGAGGGGAGGACCTCCACCGGCCTCCCGACGGACGCGGGGGCGCCGCTCCTCTTCGTCACCTTCGCCCGGGCCGAGGCGCCGGACCGGAGGGTGCTCGAGGCCACCGCGGTGGGTCGCCGGCTGGACGATCTGAGCCCCGGCCAGCTCGGCGCGCTGCTGGACGACGCCAGCCCTCTGCCCGACGAGTGGGAGCCGGGCGAGTTCTTCGCCGGGACCCGCAAGGGCCGGGGCTCCCGCCGCTGACGGCGGCCCCGGTCGTGCCCGATCCTCGTCCGGATCGGGCCTCCCTCCCGCCTCCGAACGCGGGTCCGGGTGTGTCCATCGTACACGGGGGTGTCCCCGTCCGAGGACGCCCTCCCTCCCAGGGGAGCCTTGGAAGAGGTCCAACCTACTGCGGTACAAGGGTTTATCCTACGTCTGCACACCTGGCACGACGGATGCACTCGCTGGAGACGATTTCAGGAGTGCGCGAGCGCGCGACGTGTCCCGGCCGAGCCGTACGGGGCGGGGCGCGTCCGATTCCAGATACGACGGGCTTGGAAATGGACGACGAGGGACGGCGGAACGGCGGGAAGGCGGAGGGGATGTCGAAGGGGGTGCCCGGAATCGTGATCGCCGACGGGCGGGAGTGGACGGGCCCGACCCGGGAGCCCCGGATCACGGCATTCATCTGGGGTGGCAAGGTCCGGCCCACCCCGACCCTCCCCTTCGGTCGTTGGAAGGGCGCCGCCTGAAGCGGCGACGACACCCAGGCTTCCCAGCGGGCTTCCCGGCACGGCCGGGAGGCCCGCTTCTTCGTGTGGGCCCGGCGCCCGCCGGTGGTCCGACCACGATCTAACGAAGCGCGCCACTCGAGCGTCACAGAATCGGTGGCGGCCTCCAGCGGGACGTGGGTCGTCCGGCCCGGGACGGAGAGAGGGTTCCGGGCCACCGAACGGGGAAGACCAACGCAGAGCGAGAGAGGTGGACGATGCACGCGCGAGCGAGAGTGACGATGGCGGTGGCCGGTGCCCTGATCCTGGGGGCGACGCCCCTCCTGGCCCAGCGCGGGCCGAGGGGCGCGCGGATGGGCGTGGGGCCGGCCGGCCCCGGCGTGGAGATGCTGCTGCGGGCTCGTGAGCAGCTGGACCTCACGGACGAGCAGGTGGCCTCGCTGGAGGCGCTCCGGGACCAGATGCAGTCCGAGATGGTGCCGGTGCGGGAGGAGATGAGGGAAGCCGTCCGGCAGGCCCGGGAGGCCGAGCGGGAGGCGTGGGAGGCCCGGAGGGAGCAGATGCAGGGGTTCCGGGACCGGATCGAGGCGATGCGCGAAGGACACAGGCAGCGCCTCGAGGAGGTGCTGACGGAGGAGCAGCGCGCGCAGCTGGACGCGCTCGCCGGGCAGCGGGGTCGCCGGTCCCGGGCCGGAGCCGGCGTGGGTCCGGGCGCGCGGGGCGGGTTCGGCCCCGGGATGGGCACGCGGGGCTTCCGTCGCTCGGGCCCCCGAGCCTTCGCTCCGGGCGCCGGCTTCCGTGGGTGGCAGGGACCGCAGGCCTGGGGTCCCGACGGTCCGGCCTTCCGTCGTCGGCCCGTCGGCCCCCGTCCCGGTTGGAGATGGCGTCAGGCACCCGACGCGTAGGGGAACGCGAGGGGGAGCTTCGTGGGGGCCGGCGGTGAGGCGCACAATCCGCCGGCCCCGGCGTATCAGCAACGGTCCTCCCCGGAATCCTCAACAGTGCGCCATCCTTCCGTGTCTTCATGAGTGTACTCGACGGAGACAGCGACGCTGCCCTGGTCGAGAGGACCCGCCGGGGAGAGACCCGGGCGTTCGGGCGCCTCGTGGGCCGGTACCAGCGGGCGGCCTACTCCGTGGCGTACTCGGTCACCGGGAAGCACGAGGATGCCGAGGATGCGGCGCAGGAATCGTTCATCGTGGCGCTGGAGCGCCTGGACGAGTGCCGGAACCCGGACCGTTTCGCCGGCTGGTTGATGACCATCGTGCGGAACCGGTCGCGCAACCTGGTGCGGCACGAGACGCTCCGGCGGACGGAGGCGGTGCCCGAGAGCGCGAGCACGAGGCGAGCGGGCCCTGATCGGGTGACGGAGAACCGGGAGCTCGGGGAGCTCCTGGAGGAGGCGATCGCGGAGCTGCCGGAGGTGCAGCGAGAGATCGTGCTTCTCCACGATCTGGAGGGGTGGAAGCACAGGGAGATCGCCGAGCGTCTGGATCTCCCGCCCGGGACGGTGCGGTCGCATCTGCACTTCGCCCGGAAGGCACTCCGTGAGACGCTGGGAACCACGCTCGGTGGCGAGAGCGACAGGTGAGAGAGATGAAGGAAGACGAGATCGGCCGGGATCCCCGGCTGTCCGAGGCCCTCCGGGTCCTGGACCCCGCGTCCGGGGATCCGGGGTACTGGCTCCGCTTCCACGCCGGCGTCATGGCGGCGACGCGGGACGAGCTCGCGCGCCGACGGATGCTCGCGGACGTGACGGTGAGCGAGCTGGTCACCTCGTGGGGCCGGATGCTGGTGCCCACGGCCGTGCTGGCCGCGGCCGTGGCCGCGTTCCTCCTCCTGCAGCCCGGGGGGGTGCCCCGGCCCGCGCCGGTCGCTCCGTTGGCGCTGGAGGAGATGTTCGAGCAGGAGCTCGCCGTCCCGACCCTCCGGGCGGACGTCGACGACCGCATGAGCGTGACCGTCGCCGCCGAGGTCTTCTGAGCGACCCATGGAGAAGAGACAGCGCACCCGGCTGGCTTCCGCCCTCATCCTGACGCTCGTCTTCGCCTCGGGCGCCGTGGTCGGCTTCGCGCTCGACCGCGCGGCCCTTGCCTCGTCCCCGAGCGACGAGGCGGTGGCCTCCGAGGACGACGCGGGCGAACGGGACGAGAGGGACCGCCGGAGACCGATGTACGAGCAGGTCGGTGAGCTCACCGACGCTCAACGGTCGCAGATCGACGCGATCGTCGAGGCCCACCGGGCGGCACGAAGGGAGATGCGCGACGCATGGGAGGATGAGCTCCAGCCGGTGCGGGACGCCATGCAGGCCTGGGAGGAAGAGCACGTCGCGCCCTTGCGCGACAAGTGGGAGCCCCGATTCGACAGTCTGACCCGGGCGACCCGGGACCGGATCCGGGGCGTGATGACGACGCAGCAGGCCGAGCGCTACGACTCCCTGCTCACCGAATACGAGAAGCGAATGGAGGAGCGTCGCCGGGATCATGATCCGGGCGACGACCGCGGGGGCTGATCCAATGAACAACCCGAGAGAGATCCGGTACCGGTCCGGAATCGTGGCCGGTCTGGCCATCGTGTACGCCTTCGCGGGCCCGGGAGACCTGGCGGCGCAGGATCCGGCGGCATCTACGGCGACCGAGGTCACGCTGGAGGAGGCGGTCGAGCGGGCGCTCGCCCACAGCCCCCAGATGGCCCAGTCGCGGCAGCAGGTGCTGAACGCCGAGGAATCCAAGCGGACGGCCTGGGGGGCGTTCCTGCCATCGCTCAGCGGCTCGGCAGGCGGCTCCCTCCGGAGCACCGAGCGCTTCGACCAGGCCACCGACCGGGTCGTCGCCGGGAGCTCGGACTCGTACAACGCGGGCGTGAGCGCGCGCTACACGCTGTTCGCAGGGGGCGAGCGCTTCGCGAGCCTCGACGCGGCGCGGGCCGGGGTGTCGGCGGCGTCCGCTCAGGCCGTGGATCAGCGGTTCGCGGTGATCCTCGACACCAAGAACCAGTTCTTCGAGGCGCTCCGCCAGGACGAGCTGGCCGCGGTGGCCTCCGCCCGGGTGCAGACGGCCGAGGAGAGCCTGCGGATGACCCGGGAGCGGGCGCAGCTCGGTGAGGCCACCAGCTCGGACACGCTCCGGGCGCGGCTGGAGCTGGTGAGGGCCCGGCAGGCGGAGTTGCAGGCGGAATCGACGCTCCGCAACGCGCGGGTGAGCCTGGGCCGGCAGATCGGCATCGCCGGGCCGGTGGCCCCGACACCGCCGGCGACACTCGACCCGAGGCCGCTGGCCCTCGACGCCCAGGAGATCCTGGGACTGGCGGAGGAGCAGTCGCCGAGCGTGCAGGCCGCCACGGCGTCGGCCACGGCGGCGGGCGCAGAGGTGTCGGCGGCGCGGACGCAGTATCTGCCCTCCCTGAACGTGAGCACCGGATACGACTGGGCCAACCAGGCCGCGTCCTTCGGAAACGGATCGACGAGCTGGAACGTCCGGCTCTCCATGAGCTATCCGATCTTCAACGGCTTCCAGCGGGAGTCGCAGGTGGCGAGGGCCCAGGCGTCGTTCGACGTGGCGCAGCGACAGGAGGAGGACGTGCGGCTGGCCGCCAGGGCCGAGGCCGATGCGGCCCTCCAGGCGCTGCGGACGCAGGAGCTGGCCATCGACATCGGCCAGGAGGCCGTGGAGGTCGCGGAGGAGGATCTCCGCGTGGTGCGGGAGCGATACCGGGCGAACGTGGCCCGGATCTTCGACGTCGTCGAGAGCCAGGTGGCGCTGGCCGACGCGCAGGTGGAGCTCGTGCAGGCCCGCTACGACTACCTGCTGGCGCTGGCCCAGCTGGAAGCGATTCTGGGGAGAGAGCTGTGAGCGAGATCATCCGGACGGAAGGGATCAAGAAGGACTATGTGCTGGGGGCGGAGACCGTCCACGCGGTGCGCGGCGTCGATCTGGTCATCGAGACCGGGGAGTTCGTCGCGGTGATGGGGCCGTCCGGATCGGGCAAGAGCACCTTCATGAACGTGCTGGGGTGCCTGGACACGCCGACGGCGGGCAAGTACTGGCTGAACGGACAGCTGGTGAGCCAGCTGGACGACGACGAGCTGGCGGGCGTGCGGAACCAGCAGATCGGCTTCGTCTTCCAGACCTTCAACCTGCTGCCGCGGGCCACCTCGCTGCACAACGTGGAGCTGCCGTTGATCTACGCGGGCGTCGGCTCGAAGGAGCGCCGGGAGCGGGCGGCCGCCAAGCTCGAGCTGGTGGGTCTGGCGGACCGCATGGACCACAAGCCGCCGGAGCTGTCGGGCGGCCAGCGACAGCGCGTCGCCGTGGCCCGGGCCCTGGTGAACGAGCCGGCGCTCCTGCTGGCGGACGAGCCGACGGGGAACCTCGACTCGGTCACCGGCCAGGACATCATGCGGGTCTTCGTCGAGCTCAACGAGGAAGGTCAGACCATCCTGCTGGTGACGCACGAGCACGACATCGCCGAGTACGCCCGACGGCAGGTCCACCTCCGGGACGGGCTGATCGAGAAGGACTTCCTGAATGAGACCGTGGGAGCGGCACGATGAGCAGATATACGACGCGTGGGCGGATCCTCGCCCTCACCCTCCTCGCGCCCCTGGCGGTCGCGGGCTGTGACACGGGCGAGGCCAACGAGGCCGTCTCGTTGCAGACCGTTTCGGTGGAGCGGGGCGACCTGCGGATCACGGCCGAGGCCACCGGCACCGTGGAGCCGATCCGGCAGGTCGAGGTGAAGTCGAAGGCCGGGGGCGAGATCCTCTCCCTGGAGGCGGACGTCGGGGACGACGTGCAGCCGGGCACGCTGCTGGCGAGCATCGACCCGCGGGACGTGCGCAACCGGTACGACCAGGCCGAGGCCGACCTGGAGGTCGCGGAGGCCCGGGCGGAGATCGCCCAGAATCAGCTCGCGCGGCAGCGGCAGCTGCACGAGTCGGGCGTGATCACGGCCCAGGAGCTGGAGGCCGCGCGGCTCGAGCAGTCCAACGCCCAGGCCGCCCTGACGCGGGCGCGCACGAACCTCGAGCTGGCCGAGCTCCAGCGGAACGACGTGAACATCCGGGCCCCCATGAAGGGGACGATCCTCCAGAAGAACGTCGAGGAGGGCGTGGTCATCCAGTCGGCCGCGGCCAACGTCTCCGGGGGCACGACGCTGTTCATCATGGCCAACCTGGACCAGATGCAGGTGCGGACCCTGGTCGACGAGACCGACATGGGCGAGATCCGGGCCGGGATGACGGCCCAGGTCACGGTCGAGGCCTATCCGGACCGCAACTTCGTGGGGACGGTGGAGAAGGTGGAGCCCCAGGCGGTGGTGCAGCAGAACGTGACGATGTTCCCGGTGATCGTGCACCTGGACAACCGGAGCGGGCTGCTCAAGCCCGGGATGAACGCCGAGGTCGAGATCCTGATCAACCAGGCGTCGGACGTGCTGCTCGTGCCCAACGGCGCGGTCGTGCAGGTCGAGGACGTGGGCCCGGCGGCCATGGCGCTCGGCCTCTCGGTGGATCAGCTCGACCTCGCCCAGTTCCGGAGCGCCGGGCGGCTCACCGGCGGCTCGACGGCCGGCTCGGGGGACGGCCCCGCGGGGGCGGACGGGTCGTCCGCGCGTCCCACGGCGGGCGACGACGGCGTCGGCGAGCGAGGCGCGGCCCCGGCGGGACGCGCCGGCTTCCAGGCCTTCCGTGACTCGGTGCAGGCGCGGGTCGAGGCGGGCGAGATCGACCAGGACTCCGCGCGGGTGCTCTTCCGCGCGCGGATGGCCGCCGCCGGCCCGGCGCCCTTCGGGGCGAACGGGGAGTCGACGCCGGGCATCCAGGGCGAGCGGCAGGTCCGCAACGCCGTGGTGTTCGTGGTGGACAGTGCCGGCGTCCCCTCGCCGATGCTCGTCCGGATCGGTCTCAACGACTGGGACTACACGCAGGTGCTGAGCGGCCTCGAGCAGGGCGACCAGCTCGCCGTCGTGGGCGCCGCGCAGCTGCAGGCCCAGCAGCAGGAGTTCATGAACCGGATTCGCGAGCGGCGCGGTGGAGGACCGTTCTAGGCCGGGGGTCGGGACACGAGACGAGGTAGAGCATGCTGATCAAAGAGATCCTCCTGGTGGCCCTGGCGGCGATCCGCGCCAACGCCCTGCGGTCGTTCCTGACGACCCTGGGGATCGTCATCGGCGTGGGGGCGGTGATCGCCATGGTGGCCCTGGGCGAGGGCGCCCAGCGCCGGGTGAACGACGAGATCCAGCGGATGGGGACGAACGTCCTCACCGTGCGCGCCGGGCAGTCCCGCTTCGGCGGCATCCGGGGCGGCGACGGCTCGACGATGCCCTTGAGCGTCGACGACGCCATCGCCCTGCGTGACAACAGCGGCGGACTGCTGGAAGTGGCGCCGGAGATCGAGTCCCGGCAGCAGCTGGCCTACCTGCGCTGGAACTCCAACCAGGAGATCCTGGGCACCTGGCCCGAGTACTTCGACATCTACGACCACTCCCTCATCGAGGGTCGCTACTTCGACCACGGCGAGGTGCAGGGTAGGCGCCGGGTGGCCGTCCTCGGCTACAACGTGCCCGAGGAGCTCAACACGCCGGCGTGGCTGCTGGTGGGCAAGACGATCCAGATCGGGGGCCAGCCGTTCGAGGTGATCGGCGTCCTGGCCGAGAAGGGCGACGCGGCCTGGGTCCGGCCCGACGATCAGGTCTTCGTCCCGATCTCCACCGCCCAGTATCGGCTGTTCGGGGGCCGTGACCGGCTCCGGGGCATCTACACGGCGGTGCCGAGCCCCGACGACCTCGACCGGGCCTACGCCGAGATCGACCGGATCCTCCGGCGGGAGCACCGGATCCGGCCGGGCGAGGAGGCGGACTTCAACATCAGCAACGCCGCCGACATCCTCAGCACGTTCAACGAGACCAACCAGGTCTTCACGTACCTGCTGGCGGGGATCGCCGGCGTGAGCCTGCTCGTGGGCGGTATCGGCATCATGAACATCATGCTGGTCAGCGTCACCGAGCGAACCCGGGAGATCGGCGTCCGCAAGGCCCTGGGCGCGACGCGGAAGGCGATCCTGTCGCAGTTCCTCATCGAGGCGCTCGTCCTCTGCTTCCTGGGGGGCATCCTCGGGGTGGGGCTGGGCGCCGCCTCGGCCCAGGCGATGACGCGGATCGCCGACTGGAACACGGCCATCTCGAGCCAGGCGGTGGTGGTGGCGCTGGCCTTCAGCATCGGGATCGGGCTCTTCTTCGGCATCTGGCCCGCCCAGCGGGCGGCGAGCCTCGACCCGATCGACGCGCTCCGCTACGAGTGACGGGGAGGCTCCCGCCTCCCCCTCCTCCGGGTCAGCGCCGGCCCCGCGGCACCCGGATCGCCCGGGACTCGCCGTGCCGGACGATGGAGAGGACCACGTCCCGATCGCTCCGGACCGCGAGGGCCGCGCGCACCGGGTCGAGGGTCAGCACCCGGCGGCCGCCGACGGCCTCCACCACGTCGCCGGGCCGCACCCCCGCCTCGGGAAGGATCGTCCCCGGAATCACGTCGGTCACGAGCAACCCGCCCTCCACCTGGAAGTAGGCGGCCAGGTCCTCGTTCAGGGGGGTGAAACGAGCGCCCCCCACCCAGTGCAGCCCCTCCACGTAGGGCAGGAGGGGGGAGGGGGTGGTCTCGCTGTCGAGGCGCATGGTCACGTGGGACGAGTCGCCCCTCGTGAGCACCGTGGCGCGGAGGTCGGGAGGGGCGGATCCGGGTCCCACGACGACACCCGTGAGGGTACCTTCGCCGCGGCTCAGCGTGAGCCGGAGCGAGTCCAGCCGCCGGAGCTTCGAGTCCACCTCCGCGGCCAACTCCCGGCTCAGGAAGACGGTGGAGCCCGCCGGGTGGGGCGCGGCGGTGACGACCATCTCACGCTCGTCCCCGTCGCGGCGGACCCGCAGGTGCATGCTCTGCCCCGGCGCCAGCGAGGAGGCCACGCGGTTGAAGAGCGCGGGGATCGCCGGCTGGCCGTTCACCTCGACCACCCGGTCTCCGGTCTGGAGACCGGCCCGCTGCGAAGGTCCTCCCAGGGCCACTCGCAGCACGGTGATGCCGGTCCACGTGCTGTCGCGACCCACGCCGATCTCCTCCTGGACCGAGAGCCCGAGCCACCCGTCCGCCCGCGTCTGGACGACCACGGGCCGCTGGGCGTCGAGGGGTCCCGGCGCGAGGGTCCCCAGGAGGAACGGGGCCAGCAGCGCGGCCGTTCGCGCCGTCGATCGGAGGGTTCGCCGGGTGCACATCGTTCCGTCTTCCTTCAGTACCAGCTCTCGCCCGTGGCGGTGGACGCCCGTCGGATGACGGCTTCCCGCTCCGCGGCGGCGCTCGCCACGAGCCCGTTGAGGAACGGGTCCGTCGGCGCCTCGCGCAGCGCCGCCTGACCCGCCTGGATCATGTACTCCAGCGTCGCGATCCGCGTCGCCGGATCGGGGAGCACCTCGCCGCCCTCGGCTTCGACCGCCTGGCGATACCGCACCCACGCGTCCATGTAGTGCCGCTCGGCGAGCCGCACCGCCTCCTCGGCTTCCTCGACGGAGACCACCCCCGTCGACGCCTGCAGGAAGGGACCGGCGACGCCGGGGCTGCCCTCCCGGGTCAGCGCTCCGGAGCCCCACGCGGCCCCGGCGCCCGTCCCCACCAGGAAGAGGACGATCGCGGCGGCGGCCTTCATCCAGCCGGGGGTCCGGCCCATGGAGCGGAAGCGGCTCCGTCCCTCCATCAGCCCGTCGCTGACCAGTCGGGCCTGGAGCACCTCCCAGTCACCCGGCGGGGGCCTCAGATCGGGCAGGCGCCCCAGGGCGTCGGTCTGCTCGCGCAGACCGCGCAGCTCCGCGACGCACGTCGCGCACGCCCGGAGGTGTTCGCCTTCCTCGGCGGACGGAATCTCGTCCACCAGCCGCGCCAGCGTATCGGGGCTCAGATGCTCCATGCTTCCACCGTCTCCTCGTTCATCGTGTCGCCCAGGGCCGTCAGCATCTCGCGCATCTTCGCGCGGGCCTTGAAGAGCTGGGACTTGGACGTCCCGGTGGCGACACCCAGCGCGTCGCCGATCTCCTCGTGCGTGTAGCCCTCGACGTCGTGGAGGATCAGGACCCGTCGCATCCCGTCCGGGAGCCGGTCCAGAGCCTCCTCCAGCCTCTCCTCCAGCAGCGCGTCGGCCGGCCGCGGTCCGACCGGCACCTCCTCCGGCATCTCGACCCGACGCTTCGAGCGGGTCTGCGCCTTCCTCGACGCCTGGAGCGCGGCGTTGACCGCGATCCGGTGCAGCCAGGTCGAGAAACGCGCGTCGCCCCGGAACGTCGGAAGGGCCCGAACGGCCCGGATCCACGCCTCCTGGGCATAGTCCTGCGCCAGATCGTCGTCTCCGGCGATCCGGCGGACCACGGCGTACACCCGCGGCGAGTAGCGCTCGTAGAGCGTACGCACCGCGCGGCTGTCACCCTGGCATGCCTTCCGGATGAGCTGCGCTTCGTTCATCCCTGTTCCGTGGCTCGTCCCGACCCGACCCGCCCGCGGCGCCCCGCTGCCGCCCATCCCAACGGTCGTCATCCGACGACCGCGGTGCAAACCTACGTCACGGAACGGCCGTCGTGAACTAGGACGCGTCGGGGGGTGGTTGGGGTTGCCCCCGCCCGAATACCTTTCTCCACCCGAAGACTACTTCCGACACGTCGAGGTTCCATGCCCACTGACGTCCAGAACCTGACCGGGGCCGACCACCTGGAGTGTACCGGAACCGGCACCCGCTACGAGAGCGAGCGGCTCATCGGTCTGTCCGAGGCCGGCAAGCCCCTCTTCGCCCGCTACGACCTGGAGGCGATCCGCGACCGCTTCGGTCCCGGGGACCTTCCCGGTCGCCGCCCCGACCTGTGGCGCTACGAGGAGGTGCTTCCCGTCCGGGACCGCTCGAAGCAGGTCCGGCTCGGCGAGGGCTGGACCCCGCTCCACGACGCTCCCCGTCTGGCCGACCGCCTGTCCGTGCGCCGCGTGCTGGTCAAGAACGAGGGGCTGAACCCGACGGGCAGCTTCAAGGACCGGGGACTCTGCCTGGCGGTGTCCCGGGCGTACGAGCTGGGGGCGGAGGAGCTGGCGATCCCCTCGGCGGGCAACGCCGGCGGAGCGGCGGCGGCGTACGGAGCCGCGGCGGGACTGCCCGTGCACGTCGTGGTGCCCGACGACACGCCGGCGCCCATCGTGGAGGAGATCCGTGCCATGGGGGCCGACCTGCGGCTCCTGGACGGACTCATCACCGACTGCGGCCGGGTGGTCAGGCAGGGGGTGGAGGAGAAGGGGTGGTTCGACCTCTCCACCCTCAAGGAGCCGTACCGCGTGGAGGGCAAGAAGACGATGGGATACGAGCTGTTCGAGCAGCTCGACGGCCGTCTCCCGGACGCGATCGTGTACCCCACCGGCGGAGGCACCGGCCTCATCGGCATGTGGAAGGCGTTCGACGAGATGGAGCGCCTGGGATGGATCGGTCCGGAGCGGCCGCAGATGTTCTCGGTCCAGGCCGAGGGGTGCGCGCCCATGGTCCGGGCGTGGGAGGCCGGCGCCGAGTCGGCCGAGCCGTGGCAGGGAGCCACGACGTACGCGTCGGGGCTTCGGGTGCCGGCGGCCGTGGGCGACTTCCTGATCCTCCGGGCGCTCCGGGAGTCGGGCGGGGGCGCGGTCGCGGTCTCGGATCGGGAGATGGAGACCTGGGTGGGCCACATCGGGGCCGCCACGGGGGTCTTCGCGGCTCCCGAGGGAGGCGCGACGGCGGCGGCCGTGGTGAAGGCGCTCGAGAAGGGGATGCTGCGCGACGACGCCGAGGTGGTGCTGTTCAACACCGGAAGCGGCCTCAAGTACGTCGGCATGACGCCCGGGACGTGATGCTCCCCTCGACGGGCTTCTGGATGGGGCTCTTCTGGGCCGCGGCCGTCCTCCTGGTGATGATGGGCTTCGCCCGGATCCGGGCCCGCCTGCGCGAGCGCCTGGGCGAGGACGGCCTGGACGACGACGACATCCGGGCCATCGAGGAGACGGGGAGCCTGCACCGGGAGAGGCCGGAGCCCCTCGATCTGGACGCCATCGAGGAGGAGGAGCGGCGCTTCTGGGAGACCGAGGAGTGGGACGAGGCGGACGAGTGGTGACCTTGCGCTCAGAAACCGGGATCCCACCGGTAGACCAGGCCCGGCAGGGGCACCAGCCGGCGATTGAGGGGCCGATCGTCTCCCGGCACCGTGCGGCGGATCCAGAGCGCCCGGCTGACGTTGATGTGGGCCTCGAGGTAGTGGCGGCCCTGCACGTTCCAGTCGACGCCGATGGGCGCGCGGGCGAGGACCGTGATGCCCGAACGGGTCGCGTCGGGATTCTCCGGGGGCGGCGAGGACCAGACCACCCACAGCCCCACGCCCGCCGTCGGGCGGAAGGCCGAGGCCCCGAGGACCTCCTTGGCCACCAGGGAGAGGCTGAGATCCTGGAAGCCCCACGTGCCGACCGTGAGGTCGAGGGCCCGGTCGTTGTTGAAGAACTCGAAGCTGGCGGCGATGAACCCGGTGCCCCCGAAGGCGAGGCCCAACCGGATCCCGTCGAGGGAGCGCTGCCCGGACGCCGGGGCGGGGAGCAGCAGGGCCAGGGCGAGGGCGGTCGCCGGTACGACGGCGCGCGGGGCACGGGGGATCGGCATGGCGGGCGAAACATACCGGGCCGGGCCGGACGGGTCCATCGGGGGCGGACGCCGCGGGACCCGGCCGTGGGGCGGCCCCGGGGCCCCGCTCGTTCGGCCCGGAGCCCCCGGCGCTTCGCTCTCTCGCGCGGTCCGGCGAGGGCCGTGGCCGGGCTCGCCGCCGTGGCCGTGACCGCGTGCGCCCCACCCGACCGCCCCCCGCGGCTGCCCGACCCCCTGCCGGCGGCGACGACCGCCTACCTTCATCCCGATACGGCCCGGACCCGGCGGATCGCGCCGGGCGTCTGGTACCGGTACCTCTGGTCGACGGAAGGTCCCTGGGCGGTGCACGTCGTGGAGGCGGACCTGCGCCGCTGCGAGCTGGGTCTGGACGTGGTGCGTGCGCCGGCGGCCCCGCGGGACGCCGGGGAGGCCGGGGCCGGATCGGGCTCGAGCGGGCGCGCCCTGGTGAGCGAGATCCCGGGCGTGGTCGAGACTCCCGGGACGTTGGTCGCGGTCAACGGCGACTTCTTCACCCCCGAGGGGGTCCCTCTGGGGCCGGAGCTCACCGACGGGCGGCTGAGGACCGCGAGGAACCGGCCCGTGCTGGCCTGGCGCCCCGGCTGGATGCCGTGGGTGGGGACCGCCCGCGTCGAGGGCGACTCGGTCCTGCGCCTGGCCTGGCCGGTGCCGCTGGGAGAGGGCGCCGCCCGGGACAGCGCGGCCGAGGTCATCGGCGGCTACCCCGAGCTCCTGGCCGGGGGACAGCGCGTGGGTGACCTGCTCGTCTCGGGGAACCCCGGTTTCGCGGCGAGCCGACACCCGCGCACCGCCTTCGGCCACCACCCGCCCTCGGGCCGCGTCTGGCTGCTGGTGGTCGACGGGCGTCAGGGAGAGTACTCGCTGGGGATGACGCTGCCCGAGCTGACACGGCTGCTGGAGACCCTCGGCGCGACCGAGGCGCTGAACCTGGACGGCGGCGGGTCGTCCGTGATGGTCGTCGGCGGGCGCCCGGTCAACCGCCCGTCGGACGAGGCCGGCGAGCGCCCCGTGGCCAACGCCCTCGTTCTCCGCCGGGCTCCCGACTCCTACTGCGCTCCCGGTCGTCCGCGCCCGCGCTGACGTCGGGCGCCGTCACCGTCCGGTCTCGAGGACGGATCACGCAGCATCCGATGCACACGAAACCGCAGGGAGGGAAGGTGCCATCAACATCACAGGACGATCCGCTCCGGCTGATGGCGGTGCTGGCCCACCCCGACGACGAGGCCCTCGGGATGGGAGGGACGCTGGCCCGGTACGCGGAGGAGGGCGTGCGCACGTCGGTGATCACCGCCACCCGGGGCGAGAGCGGCCGCCACGGCGGCGGCGAGCACCCGGGCCTCGAGGCGCTCGGCCGCATCCGCGAGGGCGAGCTGAGGGCGGCGGCCCGGGAGCTCGGCGTGGACGAGGTACGTTTCCTGGACTACGTGGACGGGCGTCTCGACCGGGTCGACCCGCGGGAGGCAGTGGGACGGATCGTGGGCCACATCCGCCGCCTGCGGCCCCACGTCGTCGTGACGTTCGGCCACGACGGGGCGTACGGCCACCCGGACCACGTGGCGATCTCCCAGCTGGCCACCGCCGCGGCGGTGTGCGCCGGCGACCCCGAGTTCGCGCCCGGGGCCGGAGCGGAGGAGGGATCGGCCTGGCGCGTGGCGAAGCTCTACTGGATGGCGTGGGGACCCGACACGTGGGCGACGTACCAGCGCACGTTCAAGCGGCTGGTGAGCGTCGTCGACGGGGTGGAGCGCCAGGCCAACCCCTGGCCCGAGTGGGCCATCACGACGCGGGTGGACGCGCGGCGGTGGTGGCCGGCGGTGTGGCGGGCGGTCCAGCGGCATCGCACCCAGATGGAGATCTACGGGGCCCTGGCCGACCTGCCCGACGAGGTGCACGAGCGGCTCTGGGGAGACCAGACGTTCTACCGGGTCTTCAGCGCGGTGAACGGGGGCCGAGAGACGGAGACCGACCTGTTCGAGGGGCTTCGAGCCGACGACGGCACGGGAGGGACCAGATGAGACGAGGAGACCGCGAGGACGAGGCCGTCCGCCCGGAGCGCACGGGGCCCTCCGTGCCCGTGGCCATGGACGGCGACGCGTTCCGGCAGGCGGGTCACGCGCTGGTGGACCGGATCGCCGACCTCCTCGAGTCCGTCCCGGACGGAGCGGTGGCTCCCGGCCTCTCGCCCGACCGGATCCGCGAGATCCTGGGCGCGGACGGGGGGCTGCCGGAGGAGGGGGAGGAGGCGGGGCGGGCGCTCGGTCGCGCGGCCGACCTGCTGGCGGCGAACTCGCTCTTCAACGGCCACCCCCGCTTCTTCGGGTACATCACCTCGGCGCCCGCCCCCATTGGGATGCTCGGGGACCTGCTGGCGGCGGCGGTGAACCCCAACGTGGGGGGGTGGAGCCTGTCGCCGATGGCGACGGAGATCGAGGCGCAGACCGTGCGGTGGATGGCTGAGCTCGTGGGGTATCCGTCGGATTCGGGCGGGCTGCTCGTGAGCGGCGGGAACATGGCCAACTTCGTCGCCTTCCTGGCGGCCCGGGCGGCGGCCGGGGCCGACCGGGAGGTGCGCTCCAGGGGTCTCGCCGAGGGCGGAGGCCCGCCCCTACGCGTGTACGGCTCGGCCGAGACCCACACGTGGATCGAGAAGGCCTCCGACCTGTCGGGGCTGGGGACGGACGCCGTGCGGTGGATCGACACGGACGACGAGCTCCGCATGGACGTCGACGCGCTGCGTCGAGCCGTGGCCGAGGACCGGGCCGCCGGGTTCCAGCCCATGCTGGTGGTGGGCACCGGGGGCAGCGTCAGCACGGGCGCCGTGGACCCGCTGCCCGCGCTCGCCGCCTTGTGCCGGGACGAGGGGATCTGGTTCCACGTGGACGGCGCCTACGGCGGTTTCGCGGCGGCGGTGCCCGAGGCGCCCGACGACCTGCGCGGGCTCGCCGTGGCCGACTCGGTGGCCATCGACCCCCACAAGTGGCTCTACGCCCCCCTGGAGGCCGGCGCGGTGCTCGTCCGCCGCCCCGGGGCGCTCCGGGAGGCCTTCGCCTACCATCCCCCGTACTACTACTTCGGCGTCGAGGCGACGAACTACGTCGACTACGGTCCGCAGAACTCCCGGGGCTTCCGGGCCCTGAAGGTGTGGCTGGCGCTGCGCCAGGCGGGCCGCGGCGGGTACGTGCGGATGATCTCCGACGACATGGCGCTGAGCCGCCGGCTGCACCGCCGCGCCGGGGATCACCCCGAGCTCGAGACCATGGCCCAGGGACTGAGCATCGCCGTCTTCCGCTACGTCCCCCCCGAGCTCCGGGGGCGGACGGGAGAGGAGGAGGTGGAGGCGTACCTGAACGAGCTGAACCGCGAGATCCAGGACCGCCTGGAACGGGGCGGGGAGGCGTTCGTCTCCAACGCGGTGATCCGGGGGCGCTACGGGCTCCGGGCGTGCATCGTGAACTTCAACACCACCGACGCCGACGTCGACGCCCTGCCCGGGATCGTGGCGGGGGTCGGGCGGGCGGCCCACGAGGACCTCGGGGGCCCGCCGCTCGAGGAGCGCTGAGGGTCAGCCCGCCGCACCGCAGAAGCGCATCGCGGCGACGGCGAGCCCCCGGGCCACCGCGACGAGGTCGTCCACCGCCACCCACTCGTCGGGCCGATGGGCCCGGCGTATGTCGCCGGGTCCGAACAGCACGGTGGGGGTGTGCCCGTGGTTGACCAGGAGCCCCGCGTCGGCGCCGTACGTCATCCCCTCCACCCGTGGATCGGTGCCGTCCACGTCCCGGACCGCCGTGCGGACGGCCTCGACGACCGGGTGGTCCGGGGCGGTCCGGGCCGGCTCGAACTGGCCGCCCCACCACGCGACCCGGGGAGGGTTCGTCGCGAGGAAGGCGTCGCCGGCCGCCGCGTCCGCCACGGCCCGCTCCAGGCTCTCCCGGGCGGCCCCCAGGTCCTCGCCGGGAGCCACGCCGAAGCGGCCTTCGAGGGTCAGGTGGTCGGGCACGGACGACGCCCAGTCTCCCGCCCGCAGCGTCCCCACGCAGATGGCGAAGGGGAGTCGGTAGCGGGCGAAGAGGGGGTCGTCGCCCAGCGTCCGGTTGCGTTCGGCCTCGAGAGCGCGGAGGGCCCGGTGGACGGGCAGGAAGTTGTCGATGGCGCTGACGCCCTCCTCGCGAACCGCGCCGTGGGCGGCCCGGCCGGGCACCCGGATCCGGAAGTTCAGGGCGCCGGCCAGCGCGGGCGCCACCGCCCGGTCGGTGGGCTCCATGACCACCGCGCCGTCGGCCCGGTAGCCGCGCTCGACGGCCGCGAGGGTACCCGAGCCGCCGTCCTCCTCGCCGAACACGCTCTGGAGGTGGACCGGTCCGGCCAGGACGACGCCCGCGTCGCGGAGCGCCCGGAGGGCGAACAGCCCGGCCACCAGCGCGCCCTTCATGTCCAGGGCGCCCCGTCCGTACAGCCGTCCTTCCTCGACGACCGCCTCGAAGGGGGGACGGCTCCAGAGCGCCGGATCGCCCGGGGGCACCACGTCGACGTGGCCGTTGAGGATGAGCGAGCGGCCGCCGCCGGCGTCGGAGGGAGGGAGCGTGCCCACCACGCCGAGGGGCGCGTGGCGCTCGATCTCGGCCGAGAAGGCCGGGTGGCGGGCCAGCGCCTCCACGTCGACGACCCACCGGTCGACCTCGAGCCCGGCGTCGGCCATGAGGTCGGCCATGGCCTCCTGGGCCGGAGTCTCGTTCCCCTCGTGGGTCGGGATCCGCACGAGGGCCCGGGCGGTGGCGAGCAGGCCGTCGGCGTCCACCGCGTCGACGACGCGCCGCTCCGTGGGGGTGAGGCCGCCGGACGCCTGCGATCGCGGCCGCTCCGCCCCCGGGGTCCCTCCCGGGCCCGGGCCACCGCCCCCGCTCAGGACGCCCCCCTCGCCGCCGCCAGCGCGCCCTCGAGGTCCGCGATCAGATCCTCCGGTTCCTCGAGGCCGACCGAGTAGCGGACGAGCCCCTCGGGGATCCCGAGCTCGGCCCGCTCCTCCGGCGTGCATTCGACGTGGCTCGTGGTGGCGGGGGTGCCCGCCACGGTCTCCACGGCGCCGAGGTTCGCCGCCCGGTGGGCCCACCGGAGCGCCTCGAGGACCCGTCGGGCCGCGGGCTCGCCTCCCTCCACCTCGAAGCTGAGCACGCCTCCGAACCCGCGCATCTGGCGCCGCGCCACCCCGTGCGCCGGATGGCTCTCGAGCCCCGGGTAGTGGACCGCCGTCACGCCGGCGGCGCCCTCGAGCCAGCGGGCGACGCGGAGGGCCGACGCGTTCTGCCGCTCGATCCGGAGGGGCAGCGTCTTGAGGGATCGGACCAGCAGGTACGCCGCCTCGGGGTGGAGCGTGGCGCCGGCGATCTCCCTCCAGCGGAAGACTCGCCCGACGAGCGCCTCGTCGCCGCACACCACGCCGCCCAGGGCGTCGGCGTGACCGCCGAGGAACTTGGTGGCCGAGTGCACCACCAGGTGCGCCCCGAGCTCGAGGGGCGACTGGTTCACGGGCGTGGCGAAGGTGTTGTCCACCACCACGAGCGCCCCGGCCCGCCGTCCGGCCGTCGCGAGGCGCTCGAGGTCCAGGACCGCCAGCGTGGGGTTGGTCGGCGTCTCCAGGTACAGGAGGTCGCAACCGCGGCCGATCTCGGCCTCGATGCCCTCGGCGTCGCGGGTGGGACAGAGGACCGAGTCGACCCCGTAGCGGGGGAGGTGGCGGGACAGGACCAGGCTGGTGCCGCCGTAGGTGTCGCGCACCGAGACCACCCGTGAGCCGTTCTCCAGCAGGGCCCACAACGTCCCGCTGACGGCGGCCATCCCCGTGGAGAACGAGGTGGCCGCGGCGGCCCCCTCCAGGAGCCGCATCTTCCGCTCGAACACCTCGACCGTGGGGTTCGTGTTGCGGCCGTAGATGTGTCCCGGACGCTCGCCGCGGGCGACCTCGAGCCAGTCCTCCACGTCCCGGTACCCGAAGGACACCGAGCGCACGGTCGGCACCTGCGTGGGCGCCCCGGGCTCCCGGGCCTCCTCGCCGCCCCAGACCGCGAGGGTCCCCGGACCCGGGGGCCGCCCCCCGTCCTCCGTCTCCCGCCTTCCGTCGTCTGCCGTCATCTCGCGCCTCCTACCACGTCTCGCCGGTCCAGCACATGTCCCAGAACCTCGCCTCGTAGCGGCTGGAGACGAGGAAGATCTCTTCCAGCCGGGCCCGCTTCACGGCCGTGACCGAGCGGCCCAGCCGGTCCATCTCCTCCCGCAGCCAGCGGGCCGCTTCGGCGAAGTCCTCCGAGGCGTACATCTCGATCCAGTCGGCGTAGCGCTGGTCGTCGGGGACGCCGGCCGCCTTCAGTCGCCGGGCGATCCAGAGGTAGCCCCAGGCGCAGGGGAGCAGCGCGGCCAGGAGGTCGAGCATGTCGCCGTCGGCCGCGGTGCGGACGAGGAAGTCGGTGTACGCCCGGGTCGTCGGCCACATCTCGGTGGCCTCCAGGTCCTCGGGCGTGAGGCCGAAGCGGGCGGCGTACTGGCGGTGGAGCTCCATCTCGGTGTTCAGCGTGAGGTTCAGGACGGACGCGTACCACGCCATGGACGCCAGCGACTCCGCCTTGGCCACGGCCCACGCGAAGATGCGCGCGAACTCCTCGAGGTACCGGTAGTCCTGCGTCACCCAACGCGTGAAACGACGCTCCTCGAGCGACCCGTCGCCGAGGCCCTTCACGAAGGGATGCTCCATCTGCGCCTCCCAGACCGGCAGGGCGTGCCGGTGGAGGTGCTCCGAGAGGGAGGCCGTCCGGTCGTCTGGGGTCCCCGCGCTCACCGGGTCCCTCCGGTGCCGGCCGCGCCCGCTTCACCCAGGCCGGGCCACGTTTCGTCGGTGAGCGCCATCTCCCAGAAGGCAACCTCGTAGCGGGTCGTGATCTCGAACAGCTCGGCCATCCGGGCCCGCTCGGTGCCCCCGGCGTCCGCAGCCAGCGCGTCGAGCCGCTCCTCGAGCCACGCGACCCAGCCGGCGAAGTCGTCGGAGGCCCAGTTGTCGACGAAGGGCATCCACGGCGAGGCCGGGTCGAGGCCCTCCTTCACCACCCTCCAGGACTCGTGGTACGCCTTCTCCGCCCCGTACAGGACGGTGAAGGCCTCGGCGAAGCTGTGGCGGTACGCCGTGGTCAGGAGGAACTGGACGTACGCGTGGCAGGTGAAGGAGGGCGGCGCGCCCCGGAGGTCGACCCCGGCGGCCGCGGCGCGCTCCTCGAACAGTCCGAGCTCGGTGTGGAGCGCCGGGAGGAAGCCGGCCAGGCCCTCCCGGTGCCCCTCGGGCGCCTTCGCCAGGAGCCCCGCGATGAACGGGATGGCGGCCTCCACGAACAGGTAGTCCTGCCGCATCCACCGCGCGAAGTCCGCGTCGGGAAGGGTCCCGTCCCGGGTGCGCAGGAGGAAGGGATGGGACAGCATGCAGTCCCACAAGGGTCGGATGCGTTCGATCTGGTCTCGGGCGAAGCCCATGGTCGGTCCCTTTCCGGAGGGAGATGCGGTACGGGACCGGGCCGCGGCGGTTCGGCCACCCCGGAGCGGCCCGGTGTCGGAAAGGGTGCCGACGCCTCGACTCCCTGCGCCGGCATGACCCGGATCAGGTTCCTAGGGTGTGATCTCAGCCGGGAGCGTCGACTCCGGCACCCCTGTCGCCGGGATGACAACCCTGGAGGGGGAGCCGCGTTCCGCGTCGTGGGGGGCCGTGCTCCTGGGCCGAGGACCGCGCGCCGGCCCCCTTCCCGCGGCTCGCGCGTTGCGGGACGGAGCCCTCGGGGCTTGATTGTGGCCGAGCCCCCTTCCGGAGTCCGGCCATGTACCCTCCGTCTTCGCCCCGCCGTCCGCGTGCTCCCCGTCGCGCCCTCGAGGCTCGGCGGGCGTCCGCCGCTCGACGCGGGAGCGGCCCGCGGGGTGTCCCGTGCGCAACGCCGGTCCGTTGACCCGCCGCTCCGGACGCCTCGTGTCCCCGATTCTCGCCGCGGTCGTCGTCACCGTCCTGCTGGCCGGCGGGCTCTTCGCCTGGTGGGCCTTCCAGGCTCCCCGCTCCGACCGCGACTGGGCGGCCGACCAGGCGCGGCCGGCGAGGGTCACGTTCGACGGCGACCGCGTCGCCATCCAGGACCTCCGGGACTTCCGACACACCGCGGACGGGAGCGACATCGAGGGGTACCGAAGCGTCGAGTTCGACCCGGCGGACGTCCAGCGCGTCTGGTTCGTGCTGGCACCCTTCGCCAACCGCTGGCGCGGCCTGGCCCACGGCTTCGTGAGCTTCGAGCTGACCGGCGACCGCTACGTCTCGATCTCGGTGGAGGCGCGCAGGGAGGCCGACGAGACGTACTCCCTCGTGGGGGGGCTCCTGCGCGGGTTCGAGAAGACGTACGTGGTGGGGACCGAGGAGGACCTCATCGGCCTTCGGGCCGTCCGGGGCGACACGCTGTTCGTCTATCCGTCCCGGGCGGCCCCCGAGCAGGCCCGGGCCCTGTTCGTCGACATGCTCCGCGCCGCCGAGCGGCTGCGGACCCGGCCCGAGTTCTACAACACGTTGCTGGACAACTGCATGACGGCCCTCAGGGACCACGTGAACCGGCTGGAGGGTGTGTCGCTTCCGTACGGATGGGGCATCCTCCTGCCGGGTTACTCGGACGGCCTGGCTTTGGAGCACGGCCTCCTGGACACGGAGCTGCCCCTCGAGCTGGCCCGGGAGCGCTTCCGGGTGGACGTGCGGGCGAGGGAGGCGCTGGAGCGCGACGCGTCGGCCGCCGAGTTCTCCCGGGCGATTCGTCCCTGAGCCGAGTCCGCCCCTGACCTTAGTCCGCGTCGGGAGCCGCCTCTCAGCGCGGGTCCCAGCGCACGGCGAGGCCCACGTACGCCGTCCGGCCCGGTCCGGGCTCGTAGTACCGGCCGCCGACGGCGTTGACGGTGACGGACGCCGTGTACCGCTCGTCCAGCGCGTTCCGGACGCCGGCCCAGGGCGACACCACGGCGTCGGCGACGCGGAGCTCCCGCAGCCCCGCCCGGGCGTCGACCAGGAAGTAGGCGTCGGCGACCTCGGAGTTGGCGTCGTCGACCGGCACCTCGTCGGTCCACCCGCCCTCCAGCGACCAGAAGAAGCGCGCGCGCTCCTGGCCGACCCGGAGGTCGAGCCGGTTCGGCGCGAGGCCGGGGACCCGGTTGCCGGAGAGGTCCTCCCCCCCGAGCTCGTACGTCTCGAAGCGGGCGTCGGTGCGGCTGTAGACCGCCCGCGCCACGACGCCCCCACCCAGAGTGACCTCGAGGGCGGCTTCGAGCCCTTCGTGCCGGGACGCGCCGGTGTTGCGGAAGAAGGTCCTCCCGCCTTCGGACTCGAAGGCCACGAGCTCGTCCTCGAGGTCGGCGCGGAAGATCGCCAGCTCCCAGCGGACCCGGTCGTCGGCGAGCCGCCCGCGGGCCCCGACTTCGGCCCCCGTGCTCCGCTGGGGGTCGAGCCGCGGGTTGAAGCCGCCGCCGCCGTCGGGTCGGTTCACGAGCTCGGTCGTGGTCGGCGTCTCGATGGCCGTCGAGAGGTTGCCCCACACCTCGGCCGGGCCTGCCCGGACGACGAGCCCCAGCGTCGGGCTCCACGCGTCCATGGTGCGGCTGCCCGAGTCGTCCCCGTCGGTCGTGTAGCGGTCGTCGGCCTCGAATCGGAAGCGGTCCCATCGGAGCGCGCTCGTGACCCGGACGCGGGGGTGGGGTCGCGCGGCCGCCCGGACGAAGCCGCCCGTCGTCAGGACCCGCTCGAGCTGGTCCAGGGTCAGCGCCCCCTTCTGGCCGCTCTCGTTGTCGAAGTTCTTCCGGTCGTCCCGTTGCAGCTCCACCTCCGCCCCCGCGCCCCAGGTGAAGGGGACGCCGGCGGCGTCCGCACGCGGCCCTTCCGCACGCGTCCCTTCCGCGCCGTCGACGCCGCTCTCCGAGCCCCAGAGCGCCCTCACGCCCCCCGCCCTGCGGGAGAGATCGATGACGGTCGGGGGGATGGGGTTGAGCACGTCCCGGACGATGCCCCACGCGGCGAGCTCGCCCCGTCCCCCCAGGACCGGGCCGTCCCAGACGCCGCCCAGCTGCCCCTGGCGGATCTCCTTGCCGGTGCCCTGGGCCACGTTGAAGCCCCACGCCGGACGGTCGTCGTCCGACAGCGCGTCGCGGGGCAGGGACCCCGGGTTCTCGGCGTCCAGGTCGACCGCGTTGAGCGTGACGCGCAGCGCACCCCCGGCCGCGTCGGTCACGGTTTGACCGTTGAACGTCCAGCGATCCGCGTCCCCGTACGTGGCACCGGAGGGGGCGTCCTCCGAGGGGTCGGTGCGGAAGCCGTCGTAGCGCAACCGGCTGACCGTGGCCGAGAGCGCGGTGGACTCCGCCCAACCCTCCACCGCCGCCGACGCATTGACCAGTCCGTTCGCCCCGATCACGAC
>JASFUL010000010.1:0-28709 GCA_050050315.1 Gemmatimonadota bacterium | reverse complement strand
GGGATCGATGCCCGCGTCATCCACGGCTTCCCGGATACACCGCTGCACGCTCTCGGGGTTCGGGGCCGTCATGCTTCCGCCGCGCCGGTGCCCTCCGCAGTTGAGCCCACCGCCCAGCACTTCCCCGTAGATCCGCGCCTCGCGCGCCCGGGCGCTCTCGAGGCTCTCGAGGTGCAGCACCGCGGCCCCGCTGCCCGGGATGAAGCCGCACGCCGACGCGCTCAGGGGGCGCGAGGCCCGGGTGGGCTCGTCGTTGTGGCTCCGACAGAGGACCCGCATCGAGTCGAAGCCGGCCCACGTGTAGTGGGTAGCCGCCTCGACGCCGCCGCACAACATGCGTTCCGCGCGGCCGGCGGCAATGCGCCGGAAGCCGTCGATGACGGCCTCCGTGCCCGTGCTGCACGCGCTCGAGTTGGCCGTCACCTGGTTGCCGAGGGCCAGCAGGCCCGACACGCGGGCGGAGACACCGCTCGCCATGATCTGCTCGACCATCGTGCTTCCCAGCCGCCGCACGCGGCCGGCGTCGACGAGTGGAACGAGCTTCTCGCCGGTGGTATCGAGCCCGCCGATCCCGGTCCCGATGATGGCTCCCGCCTCCCAGTGGACTTGGTCGTCGTCCCGCTCGGGACGCACGAAGCCCGCGTCCGTCCATGCGTCGACGGCCGCGACCGCGCCGAACCGATGGCTCGAGTTCATGGCCCGGAGCTCGTCCTCGTCGAAGTAGCGCTCGCAGACCGCGTCGATCTCGTCGGGGTCCGGGACCCCGGCGACGCTGCACCCGAAGTTGTGTTCCTCCATGACCGGCATGTGCCGGAGCCCGGAGCGACCCTCCCGGAGCGCCTCGGCGTAGGCGTCGAGCCCGATCCCGTTCGGCGCGACGACCCCCAGCCCCGTCACCACGACGCGCCGGCTCATCGGGGCACCGCCATCCCGGAGATCGTCGCCGAGCAGACCAGGGTGCCGTCGTCGAGATGCATCTCCGCCTCGCTTCGGAGCTTCATGCGCCGAAAGAACCGCTTCCGGGCCCGGATCGTGACGCGGGCTCCGGGCTTCACCACCCCGCCGAACTCGACCTCCGCGTCCGTGAAGAGGGCGATCCGGCTTCGCACCAGCTCGAGCCCGCCCTCGAGCGCCAGCAGGTGGATGCCGAGGGCCACCACCGACACCTGGGCCATGGATTCGAGGAGTATCACGCCAGGCGTCACGGGGTTCCCCGGGAAGTGCCCGCGGTAGAAGTCGGCGTCGGGGCGGAAGCGGTACGTCGCCACGATGTGGTCGGCGTCGACCTCCAGGATCTCGTCCACGAAGCGGAACGGCTCAGCCTGGGGGACGAACTCCAGGATCCGGTCGGGACCGAGCACCACCTTTCCCTCCCCCGTCACTCCAGCCTCCCGCCCGTGGCGTTTCGTGACCGCCACGGATAGTCCGGGTAGTCGATGTCGCGGAATACGCCGACCTTGGCACGGGACACCCGGTAGATCGCCTGGTCGTCGACCAGCACCTGCGCGTCGCCGATGACGATGGCCGAGCCGGAGCGGGGGAGCTCCTGGTAGCGCACGATCTCGATCTCGTACCGGACCGAGCCGTCGTGTGGACGGATCTGGCCGGCGAACTCCACCTCGCCGCAGCCCAGCGCCCGGCCCGTGCCGAGAGCGCCCTTCCAGGCGCAGTAGAAGCCGAGGAGCTGCCACACGCCATCCACCCCCAGGCAACCAGGCTGGACCGGGTCTCCCAGGAAATGGCAATGGAAGAACCAGTCATCCAGACGCACGTCCCGCTCGGCCTCGAGCCGACCCTTGCGGCCACCCCCCGAGATGTGGTCGATCCGGTCGACCATGAGCATGGGGGGGAGCGGAAGGCGGGCCTTGAAGTCCTCGGGCGCGTCGTCGACCAGGCGGCCGTACGCCATGGCCAGGAGCTCGTCCCGGGAGAAGGACCCGCGCGCCCGAAACTCCTCGTAGGTCACGACCGCACCTCTCCGAAGCGGAGCAGGAAGCTCGACCAGGTGAGCCCCGAGCCGACGCCGACGACCGCGATGTCGTCACCGTCCTCCCACGCGTCCCAGCGCTGCGAGACGACCGAGGGTGCGCCCGCCGCCCCCGTGTTGCCGAGATCGACGACGTTGTGGTGGTGCCGTTCCGGCTCGATCCCGCACTGCCCGCAGACGGTCTCCAGCATGCGGAGGTTCGCCTGATGCCCGATGAAGTGGAGGCGCCGGCCGGGGGCCCTGCCGTACGTGCGCTGCATCCGGCGGAGGAGCCGAATGGTCTTCTTGATCGCGAACATCTGGACGGTGCGCCCCTCCTGCTCGAAGTGGCGACCCACCGGCACGATCACCTTGTCCTTGCCCGCGGGGCTGGACTCGAGGGCACCCCGGACGACCTCGATCCTCGACGGGACCTTCGTCGACAGGACCGTTGCCGTGGTACCGTCGCCCCACAGCACCGACGCCGAGCGGTCCGTGTAGTCGACGGTGGTGGTGAGGCTCTCGGGGGTCACCGCCAGGACGTACTCGGGCAGCGCGTCCTCCCGCATGCCGCCGAGGAGATTGAGGGTCGTGAAGAGGCTGGTGCACGCCGAGTTGATGTCGAAGGAGGGCACCTCGAGCTCGAGAGCTTCGGCCACCGTGCACGCGTCGGCCGGCGACATCATGTCGGGCCGGCTCGACCCGGTGATGACCATGCCGATGTCCTGCATGTCGATCCCCGCCCGGGCCACGGCCATCTCCGCCGCCCGCCGGCCCGTGTCGGCGTGGGAGTACTCGGCGACCCGGATCCCCTCCACCGGATCCCGGTTGCCGGTCTCGCGGATGTAGTCCAGGGGCAGCACGGTACGGCGGCACTGGATACCCACCCGCTCCAGGATCCACCCCTCGCTCGTGCCGATCTCGAGCTCCTCGAGGAACCGGTTCGTAATCTCGTTCTCGGGGTGGAAGTGTCCGATTCCGTGCAGGTAGAGGCTCATCGCACCGCCCCCGAGATCCTCTCGCCGCCGTCGGCGCGGACGAGCGCCCCGTTGACCCAGGAAGCCTCGGGGAGGGAGAGGAGGTACACGACGTCGGCCACGTCCTCGGGGGTCGTGAGGCGCCCGAACGGATTCCTGGAGCGAGCCTGCGCCTTCAGCTGGTCGGAGCCCGGGATGGCCCGGAGCGCGGCCGTGTCGGTTACGCCCGCCTGGATGATGTTGGAGCGGATCCCGAAGTGCGCCATCTCGACCGCGATGGCCCGGGACACCGCTTCGAGGGCCGTCTTCGCGGCCGAGACGGCGGCGTAGCCCTTCCACGCCACCTCGTTGCCCTCGCTGGTGAGGCCCAGCACCCGGGCGTCGGCGCCGAACAGGCCCCTCGACCGCACCTCCTGGGTCCACCCCAGCAGGCTGGTGCCCATGGCGTGGATCGTCCGGGCCATGTCGTCCTCTTCGATGTAGCGGCCCTCCGGGTAGGCGGGTGGGCTCGCCAGGCCCTGGACCCCGTCCACGCCGGCCTCGAAGAGCTCGTCGCACGCCTCGCGCACCCGCTCGGCGTCCAGGTCCAGCACCTCGGCCAGCCGGCGCGAGGCCCGATCGGACGGAGCCTTCTCCGGCGCGATGAGCTTGAGGTTGCCGAAGGCGATGGAGTGCAGCAGCACGCGAATCCGCCCGTCCGGCGCCATCGCCGTCGCCAGCTCGTCCAGGACGGTGTCCCGGTTGTCCGCGTCGAGGGCGTCGGTGTTGAACGTCAGGAGCTCGACGCCTTCTTCACGGATGGCCTCGAACTCGGGATCGATCCGGCGCATCGCGCCACGGCGGTCCCGGTGGACGATGCACAGGTTCAGGCCGTGGCGCGCCAGCTTGCGTGCGGACGCCAGACCGAACCCGCTGGAGCCACCGAGGATGAGGCCCCACTGGGCCGGCTCGAAGGTGTAGGTCGACATGGCTGTGGGGCTGCGATCTCCGGGCCCGTCCCGGAGGCCTCGTACGTATCGCGCGGCACGGGCCGGGAGCCGACCCGGGGCCGCCGAGCCATGTAGGATAAAAGGGATCGCGTCCTTTGACGAGATCGTGGCGGCCGCCGACCCGGATCCCCCCCTGTGCGCTTCGCCTCCGTTCAGCCCCCTGGGATCGGAGAGTCCGTGAGCCTCTCCGGCTGGAAGGACGCGATGTAGGCCACCAGGTCCCACACCTGGTCGTCCGACAGCATCAACCCCCAGGCGGGCATGGACGACCCGTGGATCCGGCCGCCTTCCTTGATGCGCTGGAAGAGGCCCTGCCAGTCCGCCTCGGCGATGAGCGTATCCGACGGGAACTGGGCCGGGGGCACCAGGAGCACCTCGGCGGCCGGACCGTGGCCCTGGCCGTCCTCACCGTGGCACGACATGCAGAGGTTCTCGTACCGGTCCCGCCCGGCCATGGCGCTTCCCGGGATCTCCTGGGGCCACGTCACGACCGGGACGTAGGCCAGGGCGTCCTGGAAGCGCTCGGGACGGATGAGCTCCGTGATCATCCGCATGTGCGGGTGCGAGGGGTCCTGCTCGCCTTCCATGGCCCGCTGGAAGCGCTCCTCCAGCTGCGCCGCCGACAACGACGCGATCGGCTCGGCGTAGAAGCTCGGCGGCTGCGGCACGGACCCCGCCTGGACGGCCGGCCCGTCTCCGCGACCCGCCAGCCCGTGGCACGTCCAGCACATGGTCTCGAAGACCTCCATCCCCCTCGCCTGCTGCTCCGACAGCTGGAACGGGTAGGGGAGCCCCTCCGTCTCGGCCATGACGGGCGGAGTCTGATCGGTGGCCGCCTGATCGCCGGAAGGCTCGCACGCCACGATCAGGGCGGTCAGAGCGGCGGGCGCCATCATCCATCGGGGCATCGGGGTTCCTCCCTCAGGGGTTGAGGTTCCAAGGGTAATCACCGGCGGTTCCTGGGGCCCGTCGGGCGATTCCTGACGAAAAGAGTGGGGTGATCTCCTACGGCGTCGCGTGTTCGAGGATCTCCAGGAGCGTCCGCACGTGTGCAAGGTGGGTCCGGAAGGTCAGCGCCGCCATCCGCAACGTGAAGCGACCGTTCAGCCGGGTGGACGAAACGAAGCAGCGGCCGTCCTCGTGGACGGTCCGGACCAGGGAGCGGTTGAAGTCGTCTCCCGCCGGCCATCGGTACGTGGCCACCGAGAGCTCGGGGTCGGGTCCCGTCTCGAAGCCCAGCTCCGCGACGCGCTCGTGGAACCAGCGGGTCAGCAGGAGCTTCTCCTCCAGACACGCCCGGAAGGGGGCGAGCCCGTGGAGCTGGAGGGGCAGCCACATCCGGAGCCCCCGGAAGTGCTTGGTCAGCTCCGGAGAGAGGTCCGCCGGTGACGGCCCCGGGCCGGCCTGGGCGGCCGCGTCCTGCATGTAGCTGGCCTCGTACCCGTGGGCCCGGGCCATGGCCTCCCGGTCCTTCACGAGCACCGCGCCGGAGCCGTAGGGGAGGAAGAGCCCCTTGTGGGGGTCCAGCACCAGAGAGTCGGCGCGGGCCATCCCCGACAGCTTCTGCCGTGTCTCGTCCACCAGCGCGAAGAAGCCCCCGTACGCCGCGTCCACGTGGTGCCAGAGCCCTTGGCGCTCGGCCACGTCGGCGAGGGCGTGGAGCGGGTCCACGGCGCCCACGTCGGTGGTGCCGGCCGACGAGATGAGGAGCCAGGGGATCCGCCCGGCCGAGCGGTCCTCCTCCACGAGCGCGTCGAGGGCGTCCGGCCGCATCCGCCAGGCGTCGTCCAGGGGAACGCGGCGGAGCACCGTCTGGCCCATGCCGGCGATCCGCAACGCCTTGTCCACGCAGTGATGCGTCTGACCCGAGAGGTAGACCACGGCGCGCTCGAAGTCCCTCGCCCGCAGCCCGCGGGCCTCCCGGGCGGTGACGACCGCGACCAGGTTGGCGATGCTGCCCCCCGAGGCCAGGTTGCCGCCGGCGTCGGGCGGGAAGCCCACCACGCCGGCCATCCAGCGCAGACACACCTCCTCCATAGCCACGGCGCCGGGGCCGCCGAAGCGGACGCCGGCGTACCGGTTCGTGACCGCCGCCAGGTAGTCCCCCAGCGAGGCCGTGTAGACGCCGCCCCCGGGGATGTACCCCATGTGCCCGGGGGCGGCGGGGTTCAGGCCAGGGGTATCCACCGACTCCCGGAGGAGGTCGAGGAGCTCGTGCACGTCCCGGGGCTCCTCCCGGAAGGGCGCGCCGTCGAGGAGCGCCACGCCCGACAGGTCGGTCTCGTAGCTCTTTCCGCCCTCGAGGCCGTTCAGGAACGCGTCGGCGTACGCCAGGGCCGGGTCGCGGAGGGCGCGGCGCTCCGCCGGCGCCGGCTCCAGGCGCCGGGCGCGGTGCTCGAGCTCTCGTATTCGGTCGAGCATGTCGAACGTCGCCGTCGCGGGATGGGCGGAATCTCCTGGCTCGCGCGTTCGAGGATGGCGGGCCGGCGGCGCCACCGCAATGCGGGAGGGCCCCTACTGCGTCGGGTTGGCGGCGTAGCCCCACCAGGTGAGCACGACGATGTAGGCGAGGGCGCCGACGGCGAGCCACGTCCAGGCGCGGCCGGGCTCACCACGGGCCGCCTTCCGGTCCAGGAACGGGATCAGCACCAACACGAGGCCGGCGAGCCCGAACGCGACGATGCCGAAGACATCCCCCTCGATACCCAGGATGCGGGCCGGGAGCAGCTTCAGCGTCTGGAACATGAACATGAAGTACCACTCGGGCCGGATCCCCGGGGGCGCCGGGGCGAAGGGATCGGCCTTCTCGCCGAGATGGGCAGGCACGAGGGCGGCCATGGCGGCGAGGATCGCCAGGGCGCAGAGCCAGCCCACCAGGTCGCGGAGGAGGAAGTTCGGGAAGAAGGGGAGCGGCCGCTCGGCCAGGCTCCGCTTCTCCTGGCCCGCCGGCACGCTCATGCCGTGGCGCTGCACCAGGAGGACGTGCAGCGTCACGAGCGCGATGGCGAGCCCCGGCAGGATCGAGATGTGCAGCGCATAGAAGCGCGTGAGGGTGGCTCCGGTGACCTCCTCTCCGCCCCGCAGGAGGTCCCTCATGAACGGACCCACGGCCGGCATCACCCCCGGGATCTCCGTGCCGACCCGGGTGGCGAAGAAGGCGAGCTCGTTCCACGGCAGCAGGTAGCCGGTGAAGCCGAGGCCGAGGGCCACGAACAGGAGGAAGGCCCCGCTGATCCACGTGAGCTCCCTGGGCGGCCGGTACGCCTTCATGAAGAAGACGGTGAAGAGGTGGAGGAAGACCACGAAGATCATCAGGTTGGCGCCCCACGAATGGATGGAGCGGATGAGCCATCCGAACTGCACCTCGGACATCAGGAACTGGACGGACTCGAATGCCTCGCTCGCGCTAGGCCGGTAGTAGAAGAGGAGGAGCACGCCCGTGGCGATCTGCAGCAGGAAGAGGAAGAGGGCCATCCCCCCCAGGTAGTACCAGATCGTGTGCCGGTGGACGGGGACGGTCTTCTTGCGGGCCAGGGGCAGGAGGGCGCTGAAGCCGACGCGGTCGTCCAACCACTCCGTCAGTCGTCTCAGCGTCCCCCCGGGGCGTCGCACCTTCAGCTCCGCCGGCTCACGACGATCTCCTCACCCCGCACGTTCACGTCGTATCGCTCGAGGGGGCTCGGCGGGGGACCCGCGATGTTGGCGCCCGTCAGGTCGTAGTGGCCGTTGTGGCACGCGCACCAGATGTGGCTCAGGTCGTCCCGGTACTGGACGGTGCAGTCGAGATGGGTGCAGCGGGCCGAGAAGGCGCGGAGCTCCCCGCCGGGCGTGCGCACCAGGATGCCCGGACGGCTGCCGAACTTGAAGATGTGACCGGAGTTCGGCGCCACGTCCGAAACCCGGAGGGGGAGCGTCACGGAGCCCACCGTCGCCTCGCCCGTGTCGGGGGGGACGAGGTAGCGTGTGACCGGATACACGACCGACGCGGCGAAGCCCGCCGCCGCCGTCCCGAGGACCCAGTCCAGGAAGCGCTTGCGGTCGAGGCCGCTCGGGGGCTCCCGGTCCCCCGAGCCGCGCCCGTCCGGCGCGGAGCTGCGGTCGTCCGGCGCGGAGCTGCGGTCGTCCGTCATCGGCCCTCCGCGGTGGGGGGCGAGGGGGTGGGCCCGACGCCGGGGGTCCGGCGTTCGAGCCGGGCGTCGAGGGCGCGGATCTTCAGGACCAGCGACACGATCAGGATCAGGATGATCGCCACGGACACGGCGAGGCCGACGCGCCTGAAACCGTGCTCGTCGAGGGCCGCCAGGCCGTCGGCGAGGGCCTCGCCGGCGATGTCGAAGCCTTCCTCCAGCTCGTCGGCCACCGGGGCCACGTGGAAGGAGTGGACGGCCGACCGGGCCTTCGTCAGCGAGTTGTCCACCGCTTCCAGCTCGAAGGTGGGCTCGCTCACCTCCATTCCCGCGTTCTCGGCCCGGGCGAGCACCGCGCGGGCCGTGGAGCGCGCCTGCCTGAGCGAGTCGATGAGGGCGAGCATGTCCAGGAACGCCTCTCCGCTTCCGTCGCCCTGCTCGTGGCAACGCATGCACACCGACTCGCCACGCTCGGCCAGGAAGGCGTCGGACGTGGGAAGGATGGCGTGATTGTCGTGGCAGGTCTCGCAGCCGGGGAGGCCGGCGTCCTCGAAGACCTCGACGTGCTCGCTGTCGCCGAAGTAGCCGGCCATGATGGCGTGGCACTCGCCGCACACGTTGCGGACCGACGACACCCCGGGGGGCGCCGCTCCGTGGTTGCCGTGACAGTCGTTGCAGGTCGGCGCCGAGACGTCGCCTTCGTCGTAGAGGAGGTGGCCGTGCACGCTGCGCCGGTAGTCGGCGAGCTGGTCGAAGGGCTCCCCCCGGGGGGCCATGATCTCCCGGTCGGCGTGGCACGAGCCGCACAGCTCGGCCACGTTGAGGGGGTGCACGGAGGAGTCGAGGTCGCCGGGGGGCAGGATCCGGTGCGCCGGGTGACAGCTCACGCAGGTGGCGACGTCGCGATCTCCCTCCTGCCGCAGCCGCAGCCCGTGGATCGACGAGTAGTACTCGGTGACCTGGTCGACACGGATCGACGGGTTGTAGTCCCGCATGAAGGCGGCGTCCGAGTGGCACCGTCCGCACAGGGCCGGGATCTCGGCCCGCCCGGGCGCGGCCAGGAAGCCGGCTCCGGGGTCCAGTTCGCCCCGGGCCGTGCGGGGTCCGCCGTGGCAGACGAGGCAGCCGAAGCCGGCCCGGGCGTGGACGTCGGAGGGGTAGTCGCGCGCCGGCGCCACCAGCGTGGAGTCGGACAGGCCGAGGTGACAGCCCACGCAGTCGTCGGTGTCCGGGAGGGTCTGGGCGTGGGCGCCGGAGGTGCGCGTCGCGACGGCGGTGAGGGTCGCGACGGCGACCAGGCCGACGCCGGGGCGTGCCAGGAGCCTCGGCCGGCTCACGGTGGACCCCCTCCCCCGATGTGGCAACGCGCGCACGAGAACGGGTTCGCGTCGCGCGCCTCCACCGGGTCGAAGCCCGGGCCGTGTGGGTTCACGCGCCAGCCGAACGCGGCGGAGTGGCAGGTGGCGCAGTCCCCCTGATCGTGGCAGGTCACGCACCCCTCCAGCCCCTGGCGGGCCGCCGTGCCGTGGCCGACGAGCCACAGCGGGCGAGCGTCGTGGCCGGTCACTCCCGGAAGGCGGTCGTCTCCCAGCCCCACGCCTTCGTGGCACGAGCGGCAGAACACCTCGGTGTTGTGACACGTGGCGCAGTCCGTGGCGGCGGAGTAGGCCTCCGGGCCGTGCCGCTCGAGGAAGTTCGGGAGATGGAAGGGCGGACTGTCGCTCCCGGCGTGACACGTCTCGCACTCGTTCGACCTGTGGCAGCTCGAGCACGCCCGGTCGGCGGCGGCCGCGGCCCCGTGGTCCAGGGCATACCCGGGGGCGTGCAGCGGCCCCGCCTCGGCCAGCCTCACGCCCCGGGGATCACCCTCCGGGGCCATCGGGAGGGCGGCGATGGCCGGTACCTCCCCCTGGCGATGGCAGGATGTGCAGCTCGAGCGCTCGTGGCAGCTGGCGCACTCGCCGGCGTCGGCACCCGCGGCACCCCCGTGACTCCATCGCCAGTCGCTCGCCCGGTGGCTCGGCGGTCGGGGATAGGCGGGAGGCCGTTCGCCCGCGAGGGCGGCCACCCGCGGGTCGGACGCCAGCGCCCGCACGGGTGCGAGCGCGCCCCCGTCGAGGTGGCACCGCGTACAGCTCTCCCGGGCGTGGCAGGTGGCGCAGCGGGTCGCGGCCTCTCCCGGGTCGTGACCCAGGAGGAAGTCCTCCCGCCGGTGGGTCTCCGGTAGCGGAAGGCCCGCGATCCACGCCGCGGGAAGCTCCCGTGCTTCGGCGAGGGGGCGGTGGCAGGTGGTGCAGTCGCGTCCCTCGGCCAGGTGGGAGGGGGCCTCGTGGGCGTGGCAGCCCAGGCACGCGTCCGCCGACGCCCGTCCGACGGCCATACGGCGCCCGTCGCCGGCGAGGCCGTGGCACGTCCGACAGTCGGGCTCCGACACGCCGGCCGCGACGGCGGCCCCACCGTGCCCCGGGTGGGTGAAGACGAGGTTGGACGGTCTCGGCCGGGGGGCGGAGAGCTCCACGGGCGGCAGCCCCTGTCGCTCGTGGCACGCGCCGCAGGAGGCCTCGTCGGGATAGAAGCGCGTCTCGTCTCCCGTGGGGATCCCCCGGTGGCAGCCGGTGCAGGTGGGAAAGAGCCCCTCGTGACGCTCGTGGGGGAAGGCCTCCTGGAAGGCGGTGGCCCGCGAGCCGGACGGGAGGGCCAGGGCCGCCCCGCCCGCGAGCAGGGCCGTGACGACGCCGACGGCCATCCGCCGGATCACGGCGCACCCCCGGTGGCTCCCGGCTCCGCGCCCACCGTCCAGCGGACCGTCAGCGACCCCCGGAGCTGGCTCCAGTCCCGCTGGGGCAGCCCGTCCGGGGTCCGGTGGAGGTAGCCCGCCAGACGCCCGTCCACCGTGACCTCTGGCGAGATCCGGACGCCCCCGTCCACGCCGGCGCCCCACACGGTGCCTTCGTCGACCCGGAACTCGTAGACGCGCTCGAAGGCCATGGCCGAGGCGGCCAGGCGCGTGCGGTCGCCGAGGGTGCGCTGGATCCGGAACGTCGCGTCGTCGCGGGAGGCGCCGAATCCCACGTCGGTTCCGAGGGTGAGCTGCATCTGCCACGCCGGCGACGGGGCGAGGGTGGCGGCCGCCGAGAGGCGCCATCCGCTGTCGCGGTAGGTCTCGAAGGTCGTCGAGGCGTGGGCGTCCCCGTAACGGCGCCAGGCGGCCCTCGTCTCCACGGTCATCGGCACCGAGCCCGGCCGCCACCACCCCCGGCCTCCCACTTCGTCGAAGCCCACCGGGGCGAACGCGCCCCAGATGGTCCACGCCTCGAAGAACGGCCGGTGCCGGCGGGCGAAGACCGCCGTGCCCCAGCGACCTCCAGCCCGGAGCGACGCGTCCAGTCGCGCCTCGTTGAAGGTCCCGGTCCCGAGATCGGCCTCGATCGTCCCGGTCAGGGTCCATCGGCCGGCTCTCCAGAGTCCGTCCACGGTCATGCGCTCGGCGTAGAGACCGGCCCGGTCCCGTCGGATCTCGCGCTGGTAGAGCGCGCTGACGGCCTGTCCGGGGCCGGGACGCCACGAGGCCTCCGCTCCCACGAGGATCTCGCCCTCGTCCGGCGCGAACGGCTCCACCGCGGCCAGGAGATCCCCCGTGCGGGGCTCGGTCGTGCCGCGAAGCAGGCTTCGCCCGCCCCACGCCTCGACCGTCAGCGTCTCGAGGGCCCGCACCCGCACGGAGACGCCGTCGAAGTTGTGGTAGCCGAGTCCGGACGTCTTCCACTGGCGTCCCGCCCGGACCCGGAAGAGCGACCGCTCGACCTCGACCCAGGCGGCCAGGGCGTCGAAGTGGTCTCCCGACATGGGCCAGACGTCCCCGCCGTTCCCGGCCACGCCGCGGCCCCGCAGGTGGCCGTAGGCGCGCACCCCCCGACCGAGCCCCCACACCGAGAGGCGCACGTCCTGGAGGACGGGCGCCGCCTCCACCGCGTCGGACGAGGCGAGAAAGCGGCAGAACGTCTCGCCCTCCACGCACCGTACCACCTGCCCGTCCTGGCTGCGGCGCAGGAGTCCCTCGCCGCGCGTCTCGACGACCGGCACGCTGTCCACCTCCAGGGGCCGGAGCTGGAGGAAGCGCACCGTGGTCGTCCCCGTGGCGCGGACCTGCTGCCCCGAAAGGGGAGCGGCCACCATGCCCAGGAGCAGCGCGGAGACGGGGATCGTCGCGCGCCCGGGCCGCCAGGCGGGGTCGCGCGCTCCCCGGCGGGTCACGCGTCGTCTCCCACCTGATGACACCCAGCGCATTCCTCGCCTGGCATGTGGCGGATCTGGTCCTGGTGACAGACCAGGCACAGGGAGCGGGTCTGCGGGAGGGCGGTCACGACGGGGTCGGTGTGGCACGTCGTTCCCGAGCAGCCGTCGTGGACCCCCGCGGCGTGGGTCTCCATCGGGAGCGGCGTGTGGCAGGCGAGGCAGTCGGCGTCCGGTCGGTGGTGCCGTTCGTGGCAGCTCGAGCACCCCCGCTCGACGGCGAAGGTGTCGCCTCCCCGGTGGCAGTCGGTGCACGCCGGCGCGCTGTGGAGCTCGTGGCGGAAGAGGAGGCTGCGGGCGGGTCGGTCGGTGGATCCGGCGACGCGCATCCGCACGCTCACCTCCACGGCGGGGAGGGCGCTGGCGGGCCCATGGCACGTCGTGCACGGCCCGGCTCGATCCGGAGCGTGGTGACACCCCATGCACCCGGTCCCCTCCTGGACCCGCGCGGCCGTCGCCCCGGCCGGCGCGTCGTGGCACTCCGCGCACTCCACCATGCCGTGGGTGCCGTGGCCGGGCGGGTCCGGGTGGCACTCGGCGCAGCCGACCCCCACGTGTCGATCGTGTGGGAAGTCCGAGGCGATCCGTGCCGAGGCGC
Organism: Gemmatimonadota bacterium; assembly: GCA_050050315.1. Classification (GTDB taxonomy): domain Bacteria; phylum Gemmatimonadota; class Gemmatimonadetes; order Longimicrobiales; family Gaopeijiaceae; genus JASFUL01. Next base: position 15,759 of record JASFUL010000010.1, on the reverse strand, counting down.
TCCGGAAGTCGCTCAGCCCGGCGAGGGAGGCCTCCGCTCCGGTCGGAGCCTGGTCCGCCGGAGCGTCTTCGACGGTGGTCGCCGGGGCGCTCCCGGCCTCCTCCGAGCCGTCGGCGGCGTCGGGCGGTGGACCGCAGGCGAGGGCCAGGACGAGCACGCCCGTCGCGAGAGCTGACCGTTTCAAGGGGTTCGGGACTCGAGGAGCGGGGAGCGCGGGGGGAGGAGCCCCCCGCCCACGACGCGGTCTCGCCTCAGCGCGGTGGCGGTCTCCCGAGCACGAGGCCGCGGACCAGCCCGGGCGACGCGGCGAGCCCGTACTCCTCCTCCACCGCCGCGATGCTCGCCTCCAGGAGGGCTTCCGTCAGGAACGGATTGTGGATCGCGGAGCTCGTGATCTCGCCCAGGCCGGCGTTGAACTCCGCCCCCTCGGCGATGGTGAAGACCGCGTCCTCGGAGCTGAACTCCGACTCGGGTACCTGGTCGAGTAGGGCGTCGAGCTCCTCCACGAGGTCGGCGATCCTCCCCGTGGCCACGATGTAGGCCGAGCGGGCCGCGTCGGGGCTCCCGTGGCATCCGGAGATCGCGCACGCGTTGAAGGACCTCTCCGACAGCTCGCACTCCTCGGACGGGGTCGGGACCCCATCCTCGTCCAGGCAGGGGATCGGCTTGAACAGGTGCCCGGATGCGTTGAACACGAAGTTCCCCGCCTCGTCCTCCACCTCCAGTCGACTGACGTGGCAGGTGGCGCACAGGCGGGGGTTGGCCGTGGTGCCGTGGGTGCCCACGATCCGGCCCTGGTCGTAGGCGAAGTTCGGCGGGATCCAGCCCACGTCCTCGCCCAGGAGGAGCGGACCCTGGGGTGAGTGGGGGCCGCGGGAGCTCGTGCCGGGGTCGGGCACGGCCCGCTTGTGGTGGCACTTCATGCAGAGGTTCTGCTCGACGTCGGGCACGTCGATGGGGAAGCGGAGCTGCTTCTCGTTCGTCGCGTCGTGCGGGTCGTGGCAGACGGCGCACGCGATCGGCAGCAGGTCCTCTCCGTCCTTCTCCAGGTACTGGTCGTCCACCCCCAGCGCGAGGAGCGCCTGGCGGCCCTCGTGGCACGACTGGCAATCCTCACGGCCCTGGGGATACGGGTTCATGTTCCCGTGCCGGGACTGGGACCACTCCTCGATGAACGGATTGTGCTCCCCCTGGTGGCACTCGCCGCACCCGAAGGTGAGGTCCGCTCCGACCTCGACGGGCGCCAGCGGCTGGGTCGCGTCCGGATTGGTGACGTGCTCGAGCCCCGGTCCGTGACAGCTCTCGCACTGGACGTCCCAGTAGCGGGGGTCCGCCGTGGCGGTCCAGCCGACGCTCTGGTTCTCGACGATGTTGCCGAGCTCGTTGACCGTGTGGCATCCCTCGCAGCTCTCGGACGCGTGGCCGCTGGCCTGCAGGTCCTCCCACGCACCGGCGTGGGCGGTCTGCTCCCAGTCCGCGGTCTGACCGATGTGGCAGTTGCCGCAGACCGGTTGCGAAGAGGCCTCGTCGGTGTAGCCGAGGAACCCGGCGGCTGCGGCCGGGGGATCCTCGAAGGCGGGGATGGTGCGGTAGACCTCGTCGGTACAGGCGGCGACGGACGCGGCGAGGGCCGCGACGACGAGGGCGGTCCAACCTGCCAGACGATGAGTCCCGGTCATGGATCAGGTCCCGTTGATGGAGTCGACGGTGGACGAGGCCTCGACGCCGAAAGGCGCGTCTCCCACGAGCCTGTGGATCCCGTGGAGGGCGGCGAGGACGGTGGGCAAGGCGATCCAGATGGTGGCCCCGAGCGCGAGGATCACGGCTCCGAGCCCGCGGACCTGGATCTCGGTGCCCCAGATGCGGGGTCTCTCGAGGAGGAACGTCACCAGGAGGATCGCGAGGATCCCGGCGATGATCACGGAGCCGTAGCGCCGCTCCGGCCAGCGGAGGAAGGCACGGCGGAGCCCCTGGAGGCCCTCCCAAGCCGCCCAGGCGCAGATCGTGACACCCACGGCCCAGGCCAGGACGGTTCCCGCCACGGAGAGGATCTCTCCCCGGGCGACGAAGGCGTGCGTCAGGCCGATCCTGAGGGATACGACCCAGACGAGGGGCGAGACCATGCCCGCCAGCACGCCGGCCAGCAGGAGGCTCCAGAGCGCACGGCTGGCCGGTCGCTCCAGGTCACGGGCCAGGAAGCCCAGCACGCCTCCGTGGAAGTACCCCGCCAGCGCGCCCAGCACGAAGAGGATGGTGGTGCTCGTGGGCGCGATGCCCGAGTCGAGTCCGCCCAGGAGGGTGACGCTCGCGACGAGGAGGCCTCCCGCAGTGACGCCTCCCGCCAGTGTCCATGCGAGCGCCACCCGACCCGGGAGATGCTTCGTCGGCGAGGCGTGATGCGGAGCACCCGGAGCGTCGACGGGGGCGCGGGTGGCCATGGGTCGATCCCTGTACGCGTAGCACGGATCCTCCCTGGCGGGAGGACGGGATCTATAGATGAAAGGCTCCGGTCAGGAGCGCGTCGTATCGATGGAGGAGGCAGGTTCGCGGATCGGCCGGTGGCGAGAGCATCCGTTCACCGGCCGATCGGGGCGTCCGGCCCCGAACCCGGCGGTCTTGAGGACGGCTCTGCGGGAGCGTCGAGGGATCGGGAACCTTCCCACGGGGCATAATGCCGGTCCCGGGAGCGTCGGGCCGTAGGGAATCGGTGGAAAGTCCTGTCGGAGAAGTCCCCACACTTCAACTATCGAAGCTCCGACCGACTCCCGGAGGACCTCAGCCCCCTCCCATCCGCGTCCGTATGAGGATCGCGCCCGAGGCGTGGCCCGTCCCCAGGCGGAAGGTCGCCTCGCTGGGCGAGAGGAACTCGACGCTGGCGATCTCGTCGAGCAGGTGGGACGACTCGAAGTAGCGGGCCGCCTCGGACGGAGGCGATTCGATCCCGTCGATGTAGAGCTTCACGGACTGACACTGTCGGTCCCCGGTGAGGGGGCGCGTGGTCCGCGTGGTCTCGACGCACGTCCCGATCGCGTTGGGTCCCCTCATCAGGCTCGAGACGCTCACCGACGGCGGGGCGACACGGGTGAGAACGTCGCGCAGGTCCCGGGCGCCCTCGGCCTTGGCCGCCTCGATCTCGTCGGCGGTGACGCGGAAGTTGGCCGAGGAGGCGTTGGCCCTCCGCTGGCGGGTGGTGGAGGACGGTACGCTCACGTCCACGCCCTCGAGCGCGACCACGTCCGACCCGATCTCGACGTCGATCGCCCGGATCTCGCCCCGCCCGAGCCGTACCGTCAGCGTGTCGCCCACGGGCCGCTCGAAGAGCTCGCTCCAGACCGCGATCTCCTCCTCGTCGGGAAGGCCGCACACGACGAAGCGGCCTCCCGCCCCTGGGGTGATCCGCGCGTCCGTACCGGCTCGTTCGACGTCGACCACCCGCCCCCCTGCCACGCCTCCGGCCCGCGGGCGCACCGTCGCCGTCTCCCACGCCAGCACCACCTCGGTCCCGGCGGGCGCCGCGCCTCCCCCGCCGACGGCCACCCGGCCCCGCAGGACCGCCGTCCCGTCCTCGTCCACGAAGGCCTGACAGGCGTCGGTCAGCATCCGCTCGACCGGAGGCACCGCGAGGCGAACCGAGGACGTCCTGCCGGGCTCGAGGTCCACCGGAACCCCCGCCGGAGTCCATCCGAGCTCGTCGAAGCGCGGGTCGTCGAAGGTCGCCGTGTACGAGCCCCCGGGCAGCCCCTCGAGGCGGAAGCGGCCCCGGTCGTCCGTCACGCCGGTGAACGCCGTGCCGGCCAGGCGCACCGGGGCACCGGCCAGTGGCGCGGCGGCCACGCTGTCCCACACGGCGCCGGTCAGCACGGCCGGCTCCGACCGGAGCAGGGGCGAGCCTTCCGGGGTCCGGATCTCCGCGATCTCGCCGCCGACTTCCAGCACCCCGGCCAGGAAGGGCCGCCGATCCACCGTGCTGCCCAGCACCCGCTGGGGCTCGCGGATGCCCACGACGGGCATCCGGATGGCCCACCGGCGGACGATCCAGGGGCCCTCGGGGATCCGGTCGAACTCCAGGGCTCCACCGACTTTCTCGCTCTCGAGGCCCGCCGGCAGGCGGTCGTACCGGTACTCCACCCGCCTCAGCTCGGCGGTGGCCGCGTCCAGCCACATCACACCGTGGATGTCGGTCACCTCCCTCCGCTGCACGGGCTCGAACCCCAGCCCCACCCATCCCTCCTCCGGGGGGTCGTCGAGGCGGGTCCGGAAGCAGTGGGAGTCCAGGAACGCGTCGGAGAGGAGCACCTCGGGGTCGGGCGCGTAGTAGGTGTAGCTGCCGTCCCCCGCCTTCTGGACGTAGCCCCGGGCCTGAAGGTCGTCGGAAGGGAGGCTCACGAACGGGCTGCCGCCGTGGAACCCCGTGCTCGGCCGCCGGCGCTCCTCCTTCACCCGGAGGCGCTCGGGGTCCAGCGTGCGGTTCCAGCGCACCAGGCGGAACTGGAGCACCTGCTCGTCCTGGGCCCACGTCGTCACCGAGAGGGCCCTGCGGGCTTCGTCCCAGAGCTGGGCGGTCACCTCGCCCTCTGCGGGGCGCACGCTGCAGCGGGACGACCCCTCCACCTCGATTCCCTCCAGGTCGATGGCCCGGGGGGACGCGGACAGTTCGACGCGCGCCGGGGCCTCCCGGGCCACCTCCAGGAGCTCCGATTCGGCGACCGCGTATCCGATCCGCTCCGCCCGCACCCGGTACCGTCCCGGCTCGGACGCCCGGAGGCGGAAGCTCCCGGTGGCGTCGCTCAGCGCCGACGCGTCCCGGTTGCCGTCCTCCCGGACGAGGACCACGAACGCCACGTCCAACGGCGCGCCGCTGTCGGCGTCGATCACCCGTCCCGTGACGACCTGAGCGGCGGCGTGGCGCGTGGAGGGGAGAAGAAAGAGGAGCAGGCTCGCGTAGAGCGTGACTGAACGCATGGCTCGGCGGGGTCGGATTGCCCGGGGGTGGCGCACGACGCCTCCACCCGTGTGATACGTCACCGTGCCCGCCGGTTTTCGCAAGGCTGGAGCGAGACCGTCGGGTCGAATCGATCGCAAGCGCCATGGTCGCAGACAAGGAGAGAACGAAATGCGGAACCACGTCACGATCCTCGGATGGCTCCAGATCCTCCTGGGTCTCCTCGACCTGCTCATGGCGCTCGTCCTCTTCGGCGTGGTGGCCGGGCTCGGGTTGCTCGGCGGCTTCGGGGGGGATCCCTCCGGGATGGTCGTCGGCGGTCTCGTGGGGACGTTTCTGGCCGGGCTCGTCGGCCTCACGGCAGTCCCGAATCTCCTGGCCGGGTGGGGGCTCCTGACGCACCGCAACTGGGGCCGCATCCTGGCGCTCGTCCTCGCGGTCCTGAACGGGCTCAAGGTCCCCTGGGGCACGGCCTTCGCGATCTATTCGCTCTGGGTCCTGACCCACGACCGGACCCGGATCCTGTTCGACGCCTGACGGGGTGACGGGCCCGGGGGCCGCGGACGCCGAAGCCCGGTCGCCGGGCCGTGAACCCGGCCGCGGCGCGGGCGCGTAGGGGGTTGGGCCACCGCCAACCCCAGCCCCCGCCGCCCATGGACACGCTCCTCCGGGACCTTCGCTTCGGCGCCAAGCTCCTCTGGCGGGACAAGGCCTTCAGCCTGACCGTGGTCTTCACGCTGGCCCTGTGCGTGGGTGCCAACGTCGCGATCTTCGGCGTCGTCGACGCGGTCCTGCTGGAACCGCTACCGTACGCGGGCGCGGACCGCCTCGTGACCGTCTTCAACTCGTACCCGGGGGCCGGGGCGGAGCGCGGGTCCAACGGGACCGTCGACTTCTTCCAGCGGCGGGAGAACGTGCCCGCCTTCGAGGAGGTGGCGGTCTACCAGGGCGCCGGCGTGGTCGTCGGCCAGGCCGGGAGCATCGACCGCGTGACGGGGATGCGGGTCACCCCGTCGTTCTTCCCGCTCCTCGGGGTGGAAGCGGCCCTCGGGAGGACCTTCGGGGAGGAGCAGATGGAGCCGGGGGGCGGGACCGAGGTCGTGCTCTCCCGGGCCGAGTGGGAGGAGCGGCTCGGGGGCTCTCCGGACGCGGTGGGGAGCACGCTGCGCATCGACGGCCGCCCGCACACCGTCGTGGGCGTGCTGCCCGGGGACTTCCGGGTCGCGGGTCGGGAAGACGCCCGTCTGTTCCTCCCCGTCGTGTTCCGTGAGGACGCCCGGGACATGGACAACTGGCACAGCAACGACTACGGCATGATGGCGCGCCTCCGGCCCGGCGCCACGATCGCCCAGGCCCAGGCCCAGATCGACGCGCTCAACGAGGCGCTCATCGACCGGTGGCCTATTCCCAACGCCCGCCAGCTCCTCACCGACGCCGGGTTCAACACGCGGGTCGTGGACGCCCGGGCGGACCTGGTCCGGGACGTCCGCCCGGTGCTCTACCTCCTCTGGGCCGGGGTCGTCTTCGTCCTCCTCATCGGGTGCGTGAACGTGGCGAACCTCGTCGCCTCGCGGTCCCAGGCCCGACTGACCGAGCTCGCCACGCGGGTCTCGCTCGGGGCGGAGCGGGCGACGCTCGTGCGGCAGCTCCTGACCGAGTCCCTCGTCATCGCGGTCGTCGGGACGGCGGTGGGCGTCGGCCTGGGACGGGTGGGGATCGACCTGATCTCGGGCCTCGGCGCCGATCGGCTGCCCCGGGGCGCCGACGTCTCCGTCGGGCCGGAGGTGCTGGGCTTCGCCGGTCTGCTGGCGCTGCTGGCCGCGGCCGTCATCGGAATCGTGCCGGCCGTCCAGGTGCTCCGCGAGGACCTCGGCTCCGTCTTCCGGAGCGAGAGCCGGAGCGGTACCGCGAACCGCCGGACCGTGTTGTTGCGGGGGGCGCTGGTGAGCGGCCAGGTCGCCCTGGCGTTCCTCCTCCTCAGCGGCGCCAGCCTGATGTTCCTGAGCTTCCGGGCCGCCGTGGCGGTGGATCCGGGCTTCGAGCCCGAGGGCGTGGTCGCCGGCTACTTCTCCATGCCCGGCGCCCGCTACCCCGACGACGATGCCCACATCCGGTTCGTGGACGAGCTGCTGCCGGCGGTCCGGGCGGTGCCCGGCGTCGAGACGGCGGCGCTCACCACCATGCTCCCCTTCAGCGGCAACAACTCGTCCAGCGTGATCGTGCCGGAGGGGTACGTCCCGAAGCCGGGCGAGTCGGTCCTGTCGCCCCTCCAGTCCTGGGTGACTCCGGGCTACTTCGAGGCCATGGGGATCGACGTTCTGGAGGGACGGCCCTTCGGGGAGGTGGACGGCGAGCCGCAGCCCAACGTGATCATCATCGACGAGTGGCTGGCGAGGCGCTACTGGCCCGACTCGAGCCCCCTCGGGCAGCGCATGCTCTGGGGCGCCGTGCCGGGCATGGAGGACATCCCGGAGGACCGGTACGCGACGGTGGTGGGGGTGGTCGGGACCGTCAAGCAGAACGACCTCACGGCCTCCGAGCACGTGGGGGCGTACTACTTTCCCTACGCCCAGAACCCCGGGAGGAGCTACCTGACTCTCGTCGTGAAGCGGCGTCCGGGGACGGACGCCCTCGGCGCGCCGCTGCGGGAGGTGTTCGCCGCGCTGGACCCGGAGATGCCGCTCTACGACCTGCGGCCCCTGGGGGAGCGGATCGACGAGTCGCTGACCGCTCGCCGCGCCCCGATGCTGCTTCTCGGGATCTTTGCCGGCGTGGCGTTGCTCCTGGCCTTCGTAGGCCTCTACGGCTCGCTGGCCTACACCGTGAGCCAGCGGACGCGGGAGATGGGCATCCGGATGGCCATCGGGAGCTCGCCCGAGGGGATCTTCCGCCTCGTGGTGGGCCAGGGGATGCGGATGACGCTGGTCGGCCTGGTCGTGGGGGTCGGGGGGGCGTTCGTGCTGGCGCGGCTCATGGAGTCGCTGCTGTTCGGCGTGCGATCTGGGGATCCCGGTGTGATGAGCGCGGTGGCGCTGGCCCTCGTCCTCGTGGCGGGGGTGGCGTCGGCGGTGCCGGCGTGGAGGGCGACGCGCATGGCGCCCACGGACGCGCTCAATCGACAGTAGGGCGGTCGCGGTCCACGATCCTCAGGGGACCGGCAGAACCTCCAGGAGCGCCTCGGCGGCCGCTCGGGCCTCCTCCTGGGCGCGAACGACCGGCTCGCCCTGTTCCCGGGTCACGTAACGGTTGCGGAAGGAGCCGTCCACGACCCGGGCCTTCACGTTGTCCCGGAGCTGGATGTCCAGGGCCTCCCGCACCTCCCGCCGCACGTTCTCGTCGTACAGGGGGAAGGCCACCTCCACCCGCCGGCTCAGGTTCCGGTACATCCAGTCCGCCGAGGAGAGATAGATCCGCTCCTCCCCTCCGGCGTGGAAAAGCCAGGCGCGCCAGTGCTCGAGGTAGCGGTCCAGGATGCTGCGAATGCGCAGGTTGCCGTCGGGGCGGGGCCTCAAGCAGCAGATGCCCCGCACGACCAGGTCGATGGGCACTCCGTCGGTCTCGCCCTCCCAGATGTGCTGGATGACCTGCTCGTCCTCCAGGCCGTTCATCTTCGCCACGATGCCGCACTCGCGGCCCTCGCGGGCGGCGAGCGACTCCGTCTCGACCAGCCGGTACAGCTCCTCGCGCATGTTGATCGGTGCCACCAGGAGGTGCTCGAAGGTCGGGTCCTCCTCCTCTCCGGCGAGGTAGCGGAACACGGTGGCCACCTCGCCGGTCAGGCGCTCGTCCACCGTGAGGAGGCCGAGGTCGACGTACTGCCTGGCCGTGCGCTCGTTGAAGTTGCCGGTCGCGAGGTAGGCGTACCGGCGTCGTGTCTCGCCCTCCCTCCGCACCACCAAGGCCAGCTTGGCGTGGACCTTGAGCTCCGGACCGGACGAGTAGGTGACCACCCCGGCGCGCTCGAGGCGCTCCGCCCACCGGATGTTGGACTCCTCGTCGAAACGGGCCTTCACCTCGACGAACACCCGGACCGTCTTCCCCCGCTCCGCCGCCCGTTGCAGGGCCCCCAGGATGGCCGAGTCCTCCGTGACCCGGTACACCGTGAGCCAGATCTCCTCGACGTCGGGATCCGCGGCGGCCTCGTCCATGAAGCGCACGACGGACTGGTACGACTGGTAGGGGAAGTGGAGCAGCCGGTCCCCACGGGCCACCGTGTCGAGGATCGAGGTCGCCTCCGAGAGCTCCGGGTGCGGCAGCGGCGCCCATTCGTCCCAGCTCAACCCCTCGATGCCGAAGCGCGGCAGCTGGGCCAGGTCGTGCAGGTTGTGGTAGCGCCCCCCCACCACCAGGTCCTCGTCGGCCAGGCCCAGCCGCTCCTTGACCCAGCTCACCAGGGCGTAGCTGGCCTGGAGGTCGTAGAGGAACCGGCTCGGCGGCCCCTCGTCCCGCTTGGCCAGCGCCTTCTGCATGGCTTCGACGAAGTCGCCCGTGAACTCGTCCTCGATGTAGAGCTCCGCGTCGCGCGTGAGCTTCACCGCATACGCCTGGCCCACGTCCCAGCCGGGGAACAGCTCGGGAAGCGAGGAGCGGATGACGTCGTCGAGGAACATCACGGGGTGGGGTTCCTCCTCGGTGGCAGGCAGCTCCACGAAGCGGTCCAGGGGCGGGCACGGGATCTCCACCAGCGCGTAGTGGGGCTTCTCGGACGACAGCGCGATCGGCTCGTCGGGCCACAGCTCCACCACCAGGTACGTCCGGCGGTTCTCGAGGAAGGGAGCCTCGCCCCCCGCTTCGAGATACACGGGCCGGAGGTGGGGATGGACGACCTCGCGGAAGTGGGAGGTGAGGAACTCCGCCTGGCGGTCGTCGACCCGGCTCTCCCCGACCAGGTAGATGCCGTGACGCTCCAGGGCCGGCACCAGCTGTCCCCGGAAGATCTCGCCGAACGTCTCCTGCTGGCTGCTCACCACGCTGTGGATCTCACGCAGGAGCCGCACGGGGTTCTCCCGCAGCTTGCCCAGCTTCTTCCGCTTCAGCCGCAGGAGGCTCCGCAGCGAGGCCACGCGCACCCGGAAGAACTCGTCCAGGTTCGACGCGTAGATGGCCAGGAAGTCGAGCCGTTCGAAGAGGGGCACCGCGGGGTCCGCGGCCTCCTGCAGCACGCGGCCGTTGAACGCGAGCCAGCTGAGCTCCCGGTTGACCCGCTGGGGGACGGCGCTCTCCTCCATCAGAGCCCCCGCGCGTCCGCGTCGGGGAGGTCCTTGGGACGCACGAAGCGCTCGAGCCGACAGGAGCCCGGCCGAAGCTCGTCCCACGCCTGGGCGGGGGCCTCCAGGACGGCCAGGGCGCCCGTGGGGAACTTGTCCCGCATGCGGGCGCGGGCCTTCTCGGGCCCCGACCCGGCGAGAACGACGGCCGTGCTGTGGAGCCCCGGGTTGTGGCCGACGACCATGACGGGCCCCGCCCCGTCCCGCACGCGGCTCACGACCGAGAGGATCCCCGCCGGAGAGGCCCCGTAGAGCTCCTCCTCGTAGACCACCGCGGCCTCCTGCCCGACCCGGGAGCGCAGGAGCTCCCACGTCCGGCGTGTCCGCGCGGAGGTGGAGCAAAGTACGATGCGGGGCTCGAGGCCCTCGGCCTCCATGTACTCGGCCATGGCCGGTGCCGCCCGCTCACCCCGGGGCGCCAGTGGCCGGTCGTGGTCGGACAGGGAGGGGTCCGACCAGTCGGACTTGGCGTGACGGAAGAGGTAGAGCGTGGCCATCGGCGTCTCGTGCGGGGAATGGGGCCGGCGGAATCGATCCTACGGGGAGGATGCAACGAAAGCGAGGGAACCGCGAGGGGGCGGGGGGACCTTGCTTCGGCGTCGCGGAGACGCCATGTCCCTGTGCGTCGACGCAGCCCCTTCGACCCGACACGCGGAGGACTCCATCGAGCGACCCGCCCGACGCCCGATCCGGCGTCCCGGGGCCCGGCCGTGACGTCCGGGGACCGCGCCACCGTCGTGGCCCACAACGGAGCCGCCATCTTCGGCGGCGCGGAACGGTGGACCGTACGTCTGCTCGGGCGGCTGCAGGAGCGGGGGCACCGGGTGGTGCTCCTGTGCAGGGACGAGGCGATCCGGGAGAGGGTCGCGGAGCACGGGGTGCCGGCGGAGGTCGCCCACCTGGGGGGCCACGCCTCGCTCCACGACGCGGGGGCCTTCGCCCTCCGCCTCCGGAGGCTGCGCCCCGACGGCCTCCTTCTCTCCACGTTCAAGAAGACCTGGCTCGGGGGCCTGGGCGCCCGGCTGGGGGGCGTGCCCCGGGTGGTGGCCCGGATCGGGCTCTCCACCGACCTCCCCGGCCGTCGGGCGGTCTACCGACTGGCCTTCGGGCGCTGGATCGACCGCGTGGTCGTCAACGCCGACGGACTCCGGGGCCCGGTCCTGGCCGGCATCCCCGACGCCCCCGCCCAGAAGGTCGTGACGATCTACAACGGGTACGAGCCGGCCGCCCCCGTCCTCGAGCCCGGCGCGCTGCGCAGGGAGCTGGGGCTCGGTCCCGACGCGCACCTGGTGGGCACGGTGGCGCGCCTGGCGGGACAGAAGCGGCTCGACCGCTTCCTGAGGGTGCTGAGCCGGCTTCCGGCGACGGTGCACGGCGTCGTCGCCGGCGAAGGCCCGGAGCGCGAGGCGCTGGGGGCGCTGGCCCGCGAGCTCGGACTGGGCGAGCGGCTCCGCCTCCTGGGACACCGGGAGGACGTGGGGGACGTGCTGGCCGCGCTCGATCTGTTCCTGGTCACCTCCGGGAAGGAGGGGATGAGCAACGCCATGCTGGAGGCGCTGGGGGCGGGCGTTCCCGTCGTCTCGACGCCGGTCAGCGGCGCGGCGGAGGCTCTGGACCCGCTGGAGGACGGGCGACGTCCCGGGGTGATCGTGGAGGCCGACGAGGAGGCCCTCGCGGCCGAGGTGGCACGTCTCCTGGTGACCCCGGAGGAGCGCGCCTCCATGGCCGGCGCCGCGCGGCAGCGGGCCCGCACCCGCTTCCGGTGGGAGGACAAGGTGGCGCGCTGGGAGACGCTCCTGACCCGCGACGTCGGCGCCGACGTCCACGAGGGCCCCTCCCCCCTCGATGACCCCGTCACGCGAGGGAGCGATACGTGACGCCCTGGAGCGAGGACCGCCTGCTGGCGCTCCTGCGGGAGACCGGGGCCGGGGCCCTCGAGCGGATCCGGTTCCGACCCAACAGGCGGACCCTCTGGAGCATCACCGGCGGGGGGCGGCGGCTCAACCTCCACGAGGCGTACCGCGAGGCGCCGTGGGACGTGGTCGTCCACTTCGCCACGCTGGTCCGCGGGGTGGGGCGCCCCGGCGGTCGTCGCACGCCCGCCTTCCGGCGCTCGGCAGGGGCCGTCCGGGGGTGGTCGGGCCTCGAGCGCACGCGACGCCAGAGGCGTCTTTCCACGCCCGGGCCGTGCTGCGCCACCGCGGCGCAGCGACGCTGGCTGACCGCCCTGTACCGTCACGTGGCGGCCACGCGCTTCACGGCGGACCTTCCGACCGAGATCCCGGTACGTCTGAGTCGGCGCATGACGTCGCGTCTGGGTCACATGCGCGGGGGGACCGAGGACCGGGGCCCCCGGTGGAGGAGGGTGGTCGAGATCGCCCTGAGCCTGGACCTCATGCTGCCGGGAAACGAAGAGGCGCTCGTGGACACTCTCGTGCACGAGGTGGCCCACGCCGCGGACTGGCTCGCCAGTGGCGGTCGGGGCCACGGACCGGGGTGGAAGGCCCTGGCCCGCCGCGCCGGGTGCTCCACCCGGGCTCGCTGCGCGTACCCCATCCGAAGGCGCCTCCGCCCGGACGACCCGGTGGAGCACGTGCCCGGGGAGGCGCCGGAGGCCCTGGCGGCGCGTCTGCGTCCAGTCCAACCGTAGAGCCGGGAGCCTCCCGTGGCAGGAACGAACCCGCGAACCCGCGGTTCCCTGAAGATACGAGCCGACCGGATCGACTTCACCGGAAGGGTCTACCTGCCGGTGCAGCAGTTCGTGCAGGTCGAGTGGGTCGGCAGCGTGCTCCTCTTCGTCGCGGCGGTGGCCGCGCTGATCTGGGCGAACTCGCCCTGGGCGGAGGGCTACCACCACCTCTGGGACACGTACCTCACCCTGGACCTCGGTGTCCTCCACGTCGAGGAGACGCTCCACCACTGGATCAACGACGGTCTGATGGCCGTCTTCTTCTTCGTGGTGGGTCTCGAGATCAAGCGGGAGCTTCTCCACGGCAACCTGTCGGATCCCCGACAGGCTTCGCTCCCGGCCCTGGCCGCGCTCGGCGGCATGGTCGTGCCGGCTCTCGTCTACTTCGCCCTCAACCGTTCGGGCCCGGAGGCCGCGGGATGGGGCATCCCCATGGCGACCGACATCGCGTTCGCCCTGGGGGTTCTGGGGCTCCTCGGCCGGCGGCTCCCGAGCCAGCTCCGCGTCTTCCTGCTGGCTCTCGCCATCGTCGACGATCTGGGCGCCATCCTCGTCATCGCGGTCTTCTATACGAGCGGGATCTCCCTGGAGGCGCTGGCGTACGGCGCGGGCCTGATCGGCGTGCTCCTGGTGATGCGCTGGGCCGGCGTCCGCTCCGTCATGGCGTACGCGTTCGTCGGGTTCTTCTTCTGGGTGGCCATCCTCGAATCGGGGATCCACGCGACGATCGCGGGCGTGATCCTCGGGGCCCTTACGCCGTCGCGACCGTACGTGGACCCCGACGAGTACGAGGAGCTGGCCCCGGGGCTCGTGGAGCGCTATCAGGAGGCCCGTGACCGGGGAGACCACCACGAGGCGGAGGCGGTGCTGGGGATGCTCGAGGAGCTGTCCGCCGGGACCGAGGCGCCCCTCGAGCGGATGGAGCGGAAGTTCCACCCGTTCTCGGCGTACGTCGTCCTCCCCGTGTTCGCCCTGGCCAACTCGGGGGTGGAGCTGAGCGGCGAGGCGATCGCGGCGGCGATGGCCAGCTCGGTCTCCCTCGGTATCGCGGGCGGTCTGATCGTCGGGAAGCTCGTCGGCGTGCTGCTGGCCTCGTGGTTGGCGGTGGTCACGGGCCTCGCGGTCCTTCCCCCCGGCGTGCGTTGGGTCCACGTGGCGGGCACGGGACTCCTGGCCGGCATCGGATTCACCGTGGCCCTCTTCATCACCCAGCTGGCGTTCACCGACCCCGTCCTGGTGGACCAGGGCAAGATCGGGATCCTGGGCGCGTCGATCCTGGCCGGGGTCGTGGGATACCTCTTCCTCCGGCTGTCGCCCGCGACCGGAGAGAGCGCCTAACGGGACGGCCTCGGCCGTCGGGCGAGGCGCCCCCGGCGGCCGAGGCGTTCCAGGTCAGGCCGTCGATCCGGCGGCGGACGTGGCCGGGAGGAGCTCCGCCGCGGCCCCGGCCACGGCGTCCGCGGTGAACCCGAACTGGTCGTAGAGGACCTGCCACGGCGCCGACGCGCCGAAGTGGTCGAGGCCCACCGAGCGACCTTCGGGACCGACCCAGCGATCCCACCCCAGCGTCACCCCCGCCTCGACCGAGACGCGCGCCGCGACCGACGGCGGCAGCACCTCGTCGCGGTAGGCGCGCTCCTGGCGTTGGAAGAGGTGCCAACTCGGGAGGCTCACCACGCGGGTGGGGATCCCGTCGGACTGCAGCTTCTCCCTGGCGTCGACGGCGATGTGGAGCTCGGAGCCGCTGGCGATCAGGAGGCAGCGGGGCTCGCCGCCCTCGGCCTCGCCCAGGACGTAGCCTCCACGCCGGAGGCCCTCGGCGTCCGCCAGCGAGCCCGATCCCCCCGACCGGTCTAGGGCCGGCACCTTCTGCCGGGTGAGCGCCAGGAAGGCCGGTCCGGCCCGGTGCTCCATGGCGACCTTCCAGGCCACGGCGGTCTCGGCGGGGTCCCCGGGCCGCAGATCCAGGACGTTCGGAATGGCCCGCAGCGACATCAGGTGCTCGACCGGCTGGTGGGTGGGCCCGTCCTCGCCGAGGCCGATGCTGTCGTGGGTGAAGACGTACGTGACGGGCTGCCCCATCAGCGCGGCGAGGCGGATGGCCGGCCGCATGTAGTCGGAGAAGACCAGGAAGGTGCCACCGAAGGGACGCACGCCGCCGTGGAGGGACATGCCGTTGAGGATCCCGCCCATGCCGTGCTCGCGTACGCCGAAGTGCATGATCCGGCCGCCGGGGTTCCCGGCCAGCAGATCGCCTCCACCGGCGATGTCGGTCTTGTTGGAGCCCCCCAGGTCGGCCGAGCCCCCGATCAGCTCCGGGACCCTGCCGGCCAGGGCGTTGAGCACCTTCCCCGACGCCGCCCGGGTGGCCGCGGGCTCGTCCAGCGTCGGGACATCCAGGTCCCAGCCGGCCGGCAGATCGCCCCGCATCGTCCGCTCGAACTCCGAGGCGAGCTCGGGGTGCTCGGACCGGTAGGCGCGGAAGCGCTCGTTCCACGCCTCCTCGAGGGCCCGTCCCCGCTCCAGCGCCGTCCTCCAGCCCTCCAGCGCCGCCGGCTCGACGTGGAAGGGCTCGAGGTCCGGGTACCCGAGCCGCTCCTTCGTGGCCACGACCTCGTCCTCGCCGAGGGGCGCGCCGTGGGCCGACGCCTTGCCCGCCTTGGCCGGGCTCCCGTAGCCGATCACGGTCGGGAGGACGACGAGCGTCGGACGACCGGTCTCCTCCGAGGCCGTATGGAAGGCCTCGTCGATCGCCTCCGGGTCGTTCCCGTCCGCCACCTCGATCACGCGCCAGCCGTACCCTTCGAAGCGACGCGCCTGGTCCGTGGAGGAGGCCAGGTCGGTGGACCCCTCGATGGTGA